>JBCCKZ010000581.1:0-4236 GCA_039027135.1 Planctomycetota bacterium | reverse complement strand
CCCAAACCGTCGCCAGCCTTGATCGGAAATCGAAACTCCATCTTGGTTCCGAAGCCACCCGTTCGGACCAAGCCGTCATCAAGGTAGAGTTTTTCGGAGAACATTCCGCTGTTGTCCAAGCGTATCGTGTGGCCTTTGTATTCCGCTTGGAAGACTTGATGCTTCTTGATTCGAACAGAGTACACAATGACGGCTAACGCCACGGCCCAAACAAAAACGCCCAGCATCAACGAGCTCGAAAAACAAATCACGCCAACCATTGGCAAAATCCCTAGTCCGCTGATCGTGCTCCAGCTATGCATACGGCGGTAGTATGTTTCGGTCACATCCAAGAGCTTATGAAGTCGCACCGTTTGGCCCGAGCCATTGGAAGTCTCGACTTCGGTTGAGCTCACCTCGCTCGAAGATAGGCTCTCGAGCGCTGTTTTTATCTCGCTGGCTTGCTGATAGCGTCTTTCGGGCTCGGATTCGAGCGTTCGCAGTACGACTTCATCCAAACGCACGTCCACGTTGACTTTCTTTGATGGCGGCTGAAACCATCCCATGGGAGCTTCACCGGTCAATAACTCATAGAAGACTACACCAAGCGAATAGATATCAGCTCGATGGTCCACTGACTTGCTGGTAGTCATCTGTTCAGGGGCCATGTACTTGACCGTCCCCATCACTTGCTGGGTTCCCGTCAATTCCAATTCGGTAGCGTCATGGCCATTCTGATTGAGCAATTTGGCCAAACCGAAGTCGGCGATTTTGAGCTGACCATCTCGATCCACCAGAATGTTCTCAGGTTTAATATCACGGTGAACGACTCCACGACTGTGGGCGAACTGCAGGGCATCACAAATCACCGGAATCATCTCCAGTGCAATGCCAGGTTCGATGTTCCCGGATTGAAGCGTCTCTCGAAGCGTCACTCCATCGACGAATTCCATGATAAAAAAGTAAAGGCCTTCAACTTGTCCGAAATCGAATACTGACACGATGTTCGGATGATTTAGTTTCGCTAGGGTTTGCGCCTCGCGTTGAAATCGCTCGCCCAACTGTTCGGACTGTATCTCGCGAGGAAGAATCTTGATGGCTACGTCACGATCCAAACTAACTTGCTTTCCGCGATAGACGGCTCCCATGCCGCCATGGCCGACCAGCTGTAATACTTGAATTCCCGTCAGAAGGCGGTCTAACTCTTCGACGCTCGGAGGCTGGAATGCTGACGCGGACGAGTCTTCTTGAGTCGCCGCTAACTCGGAAGAACCTTCATTTGAATGGGCAGCCTCGCGGGCCAGACAAAAAGGGCAAAACTCAAACTCAATGCCCTCAGCCAAAGGCTGGTTACAAGCTTCGCAGAAAGACGTAGATGTCATTGATGGTTGGTCATTCTGGCAATGGATGGGCAACACGCTTCTGCAAGAAAGCGTCGAATCAACTTCAGTGTCTTTCCAAATGTATCTACAGCGAACCGGCGACGTTGTGACGCCCTATCCTGAAATAAACAAATTCTCGAAGAATCCTCAGCAGCGTCGATCGGTAAAAACCCGCATCATCCAGTCAATTTCTTCCTCGAGTTCATCGCTGTTCGCAAGTGTTGCGGCCGTCTCCTTTCTGAGCAGTTCGGCGTACCTACGACGAAACCTAGAGGCGGCTTGGCGAGCATTGCTCTCACTTACGCCTAGCTGCATCGCAATTTGCGAGTAATCGAGCGACACGGATCTCAGTAGGGGCACAAAACACTCAAAACGGCCCTCTTGCCCCCTAGCTCGATACTCCTCTCGAAGGCTCGCAATCGCACCTTCCATCAAAGCCAAAACCCAGGCTCGATCGAATTCGCGGTCCGCCCCAAAATCAGTGGATTGGTGACGAAGGTAAAGCTGCTCAGCCGCGACACGATCAATCGAAACAACTTGGATCGCACCACCTCGTCGAATGGCTTTGTCGGAAACCAACTCATTGGAAACAAAGTTCCGAACCGAGGCCAACAGAAAGGATCGAAATCGACCTTTCGTCGGATCTGCCTGACGGAGGGTTTGTTGCTCGCAGACTTTGGCAAAGAACGACTGAGTCAAGTCTTCAGCTCGATGGATATCATCACAGCGTCGACGAATGAAAACGTAGACGGGGAACCAATACCGCTGACATAGTTGGGCCATTGCGTCAGCGAATTCGTTCGTCCCAAGTCGCTCAATCTGATTCCAACTAGTTGTTGGAAACGAACATGCTAAGTCATCCTTCATCTCGTAAGAACCTTTCATCGAGAGGCGATCCCAAAACAGATTTCCCAAAACCCTCCAGTGTGAAAAGGTTATGGCACTCAAAGTAGCAGTCAGATTCTGGCATTGAATCCTCATCGAAATTAGACCTAAAAGGTCTTCGGCAAACCGAATCCCGCATCACACTGATTTGATGAGACCTTTTCCAAAGCACTATTCCTGGAAAGCTCCTCGAGGCAGGTGCGCAGCTTGGAGATGCAAAACGCCTCGATCCAATCAGCGGCGCCGTCAAAGTCGACGAGGTTATGCTAAACGACTTTGCGTATTCGAGCGGCTTGAAACCCGCCGCGTGCTGACGAGTTTTCTGGTCACCACGATGTCTGACGTCGTTGATCCCGATGACGAATTAATGAGCTTGCGAGAGGCCATTGAACTGGCCAACGCGAACCCCGGTGCGGATGAGGTTTCATTTGATGAAGGACTGAGCGGAACGATTTTATTGGGTGGCACAGAATTGCAGATCGTTGATTCAATATCGATCATGGGTCCCGGAAGCAATGTGATCACTATCGATGCCGACCATCAGTCACGCATATTCTCTCTCAAAGAAGACTCGCAAAAAGCTCCGCTCCAAATTCTGATTTCTGGACTGAGTCTTGACTCTGGCCAAGCGCCCGAAGGTGGGAATGGTGGAGCCATCTATTCTCGCTCTGCGGAGCGACTCGAAATCACCGCATCGGAAATTCGAAACAGTAGTGCTGACCAAGCAGGTGGAGCAATTCATGCAGGTTCAACGATACTCTCCGTGATGAACTCGCGTTTTTCCAACAACCAAGCTGACAACGGCGGCGCGATTTCCAGCAACTCAATCGTTGATCTAAACGGTGCCCTGATTGAAAACAACACAGCTGTATCAAGGGGTGGAGCCATTGACGGTTCCGGCGGTGCTGAGCTGACGTTACGCGAAACGAAACTCTTTAACAACACTGTGACTTGGCAAGGCGGTGGCGGAGCTGTGTATCTGTTCGGTGGAAGTCTTCAGGCTATCGATAGTCGGTTTATTAGTAACTCGACAATGGGAGTCGGCGCCGACGGTGGTGCGATCTACGCGATTTCAGCGGAGCTCCTGATTGATCGCAGTGAAATTTCACACAACGAAGTAACTGGATTCGGTGGTGATGGCGGAGGGATTTCGGCAGAATTCTCGGAAGTCGTCGTCGTCAATAGCTCGATACATGACAACGTCACTTCGGATACTCAAGTCGGCGGAGGAGGTGTCTATGCCGAACGAAGCACGTTGATGATTGGAAATACAACGATTGCAAACAATGAGCTATTCGCTCCCAATAGGTCATCGAACGCTGGTGGGGCGGGCATCAGCGGCCAAGGTACAGACTTGACGATCTGGAATTCGACAATCACAGGCAACCGAAGCTCGAATGTCGTTGGTGGCGTTTATCTGCGCACGCTATCAAGTCAAAACGACCTTTGGCCTACTCGCTTGGCCGTCCACAATTCAATCATCATCGCGAATCTCGACGATTCCACAGCCCCTGACATCTGGTTTCCCGAAGTCGAAGCCCAAGACGTGGACATTCGCCACAGTTTCATTGGTTCGACCGCAGGTAATCCTTCCACGCGATTTTGTTGTGGTAACAACAGAACCAACATTCAATGGTCGGAGATACTCATCGGGAATCGTAATGGTCCCTTGTTAGCCAATAACGGCGGACCTACCAAGACAGTCGCGTTAGCCCCCAGAAGTGGCGCAATCGACTTTGGGGACGATGAGTTGTTCCTCGGCTTCAGCAGCACCGTAAGTGACCAACGTGGTGTGGGCTTCGACCGTTTTGGGGACGGCAATGGCGATGGTTTCGCTATTATCGATGCGGGTGCCGTCGAAGCATCCCGTGAAGGATTCGCTCTTCTTGAGGCCTCGATTGAACCAAGTTTCCAACTTGTCACCGATCCGAACATCGATACGACCGCGAGCTTCTCCATCAATGCGGCCACTGAGATGGTCTTCAATATT
>JBCCKZ010000580.1:0-4239 GCA_039027135.1 Planctomycetota bacterium | reverse complement strand
GCCAGCAATAAACTCGACGCGTCGTTTATTGCGTCTGCAGCGGTTGCTGGGTCATCGTTAATCCTCCGATCCAAAACGCATCTTTACTGCGTCGAAGAAGGCCATGAAGGCAACATCGAGCAAAACAAATCCAGCATGACTCGACTGATCGCGGAACAGCCGAAAGAGCTCAAGGGCAAGGGACCAGAAAAAAGCGTGGATTGGAATGCACGCTACGAAAGACTCATTCGTTCTAGCCCGGAGATTAAAGCCAAGGTCGACAATGGCGGTGCGACGAAAGCCGACGTGATCGCCTGGATGAAAAGCCAGGGCGGCAAACAAAAATCAAAGGGTAAGTACCGCGGCCCGAAGATTGAAATTAAAAGACCCTCGGACTTTTCCAATGGACAGCGACCGCCGATCTTTTCTGGACCTCAGGCGGGAGAGCGACTTCTGCCGTTCCAAGCCACGGTCCTCAATGGAAGCGACAAAGGCAAGTCGGTTGATCCAGTTGCCCAAGCAAAGGGGATTCCAGCGGTGTTCATCTTCCAAGACGATTCCGTCGTCGGCCAGAAAGGCCTGCTCTTCAACGGGAAAGTATGGTCGAAAATCGCGGCTCGTTCTTCAGAAGGGCTCTTTGTATCAGCTACCTTTTTGGTCGACGACCCAACGCCCAGCAAAGTGTTCAAGTATGACTTTATGGAATCTATCGACGACATCATACAAATGAGCGTGTCAAGTGATCGGCGTGATGGCCCGGGAGCGTACGGTCTCAATCGAAACGTTGGCATGACCGTTATCGTCGCGCGAGATGGCAAGGTGATCCACAATTTTGCCATGACGCAACCCATGCTATATCCCAATCCCTACGTTTTGGGCGCAATCGCCGAGGCTGTTGGGGTAGAATCGGAGACGCTGATGAACTGGATAGAAGACGATGGCAACAAAAAACCCAATGCAATGATGCAAGAGATGAATAAGTGAGCGTTACCCCCTCGAGTAAAAGTCGTGCTTGATAAATCATGGATTATCAACAGCCTCTCCCACTCTTCCTCTGAGGCAGTGAGTTTCAAAGTTGGTCGCCTCTCCGAGGTGGTAGGCATGATGGTTCCGACACGGAGAGGCATGCTACTTTTCGACGGTGATTTGTTCACAACCACTCTGGGATTGCCGAGCACTGAACTCGGAGCGGGTCGGTTTTCTGGCTTAGCTCTCGCTGGCCTTCCAAACATCCGGCCACTCCTGGAGTCGCGGTAAGCTCGGAGCTTAGCATTTGGTAAATTCGAGAACGCATGGGCTCGTGTAGGGCCAAAATTGAGGCGAACAACACCCATAAAAGCAGAATGTAAAATCATGAAAATCTCGATCACTTTCCGGCTTGCTGGATTTGCCGCACTCCTCACGATGCTGCTTCAATCCAGTGTGTTCGCACAGGAAGTCGAAAGTACAAGACAAGAGCGGATGCGTAGGGCAGAAGCCGCGAAAGCAAATCGAGCCGAGTCAAATCGTGCCAGATCAAGACGTCAGGTCGATGTCAAAGATCCCTCCACTTTTCAAAAGAGTCTCGACCGCCCGCAGTTCTCAGGCCCTCAGCCTGGAGAACCGCTTCTCGCCTTCAACGTGTCCGGAACCAACGGCGAACTTGAGGGCGAGACTTTCGACCCGATCGAAAATGCAAAGGGAGATGCGCATCTCCTCGTTTTCCAAGATGAGTCGGGCGCTGGTCTTCGCGGAATGTTGGGTCTTTCACGCATGGTTGGTAAAATCTCTCAGAATTCCAAATCAACACTAACCTACAGCTCGATACTCTTGGGTGATGACCCCGAGGCACTCAGACAGATGGCTTCGCGTATCAGGCAACACGTACCCGATTTTGTCGTTATGGCTGTCTCTGAAGATGGGCGAGATGGCCCGGGCAGCTACGGGCTCAATCGAAACATCGCGATGACTGTGATCGTAGCTAAAGATGGCAAGGTTGCGCACAACTTTGTATTTCCGCAATCAATGTTGTATCCCGACCCGCACGTGCTTGGAGCGATAGCGGATGTGATCGGAGAAGATCGTGAAACGGTAAAACAGTGGCTGAGTCAGGATGGCAGCGTCGCTTCAAAAATGCGTATGGAGACGGGAAACAGGATGGAAACAGAAAACACTGGCCCCGCAGGGTTGCGAAGTGAGCTCGAAGGACTCGTGAAGCAAGGCAAACTAGAACGCGCTGAGGCCGTTAACCTATTTCGCATTGCTTTTCCAGATGAGCGTCTTCCCGTCGATCAGTCACCGAGGCAATGACGATGGGACCGATCCCCTTCCCTGGTAAAAACAGAACAGATTCCCTGGCAAGAGTGTTTGTCGGGATGGGGGTCTACTGGCTATCGGTCATCGCGGGTGGACTATCTATGGCGGATAGCCATGAGAGTGTTTTGACAGCTGCAACCGATGGAGCCGTCACAACGGATGTTCAAGCCGCGGATTCGAGCCCATCCAAAATCGATTTTTGCAATGACGTCTTGCCGATCATGACAAAGCTCGGCTGCAATGCAGGTGCCTGTCATGGTGCCGCGATTGGACGTGGTGGATTTAAGTTGTCTTTGTATGGTGGCAATCCGGAATCTGACTACGAGTCCATCGTTCAAGAACTGGGTGGTCGACGTGTCAATCCACTTCATCCAAAAGCAAGCTTGATCTATCGAAAGCCGACTGACGACATCGAACACGATGGCGGGATGGTGCTTGATCCGGACAGCGTGGCCGCGACCATCGTCTTGAAATGGCTTGATCAAGGGATTGAGTACGGAAAGGAAAAGACGTTAGACCGTCTGCGGATTACTCCAGATCAACTAGTCGTTGAAAAACTAAGCGAACCGATTCCTCTTACCGCGACGGCTCATTACTCAGACGGAACCACTCGAGACGTTACCCAATGGACCACCTTTGAGCCCGAAGATCGTTCGGCAATCAGGATCAATGAAGACCACTCCAACGCCAGTGTTTTGAGGAAGGGGCGGCATGTCTTGGTCGCTCGTTATGCAACGAAAGTCGTTCCCATCGAGTTCGTCGCTCCCGTGTTCGAACAAGACACACAAAAAAGGCGGCAAAGTGACGGCCTCGACTTCATCGACGCGAATGTTGATCGACGTCTTGAGATGCTTGGATTTCGAACGTCGGGAGATGCCAAAGACGGAGCCTTCCTTCGTCGTGTAACGCTAGATCTGACTGGTCGATTGCCATCCGTCGAAAAGACACGCTCATTCTTGAATTCAATCGATTCTCAGAAACGAGATCAGCTTGTAAACGAGCTACTCCAGTCGCCGATGTTCGACGAACATTGGACGCGGAAAATGGCCCAGTGGCTCAAAGTCGACGCGATTAGCCAAGACGACGACGCGAAGAATGTTTATCAAACCTGGATAGAAGAACAGATTCGTCGCGACACAAGCTTCCAAGAAATAGCCTGGGATTTGGTTACCGCGAGCGGCGATACTCGCCAAGTAGGACCAGCGAATTTCTACCGCACAACGAAGGGACCCGACGAACAGGCCGAATTCTTCAGCGAGTTCTTTATGGGCAGTCGACTTCGGTGCGCCAATTGCCACAACCATCCGCTAGATCGTTGGACCCAGGACGACTACCACGGCCTCGCGGCGATATTTGCCAAAGTAGAACTCGGCCAGGTCATTTCCGACAAGCCTTCAGGCCGAGTGATCCATCCCGTCACCATGGAAGAAGCTCAGGCAAAGATTCCGGGTGAAACCGAACTACCTACTCAACCCAGCTTACGAATTGGATTGGCTTCTTGGCTAACCGACGAGGGCAATCCATACCTTTCGAGAGTTTTCGTCAATCGTCTTTGGAGCCACATGATGGGGCGAGGCTTGGTGGAGCCCGTTGATGACTTTCGAGCCACGAACCCCGCAACCCATCCCCAGCTACTGGATCAGCTTGCTAGAGACTTTGCCGCTCACGATTTCAGCCTTCGGCACACCCTTCGAAGCATTGCACTGAGCGATGCCTATGCCCGCAGTTCTGAAGCGAACCAACAAAACAACAAAAGTCCAAAACGAGCAAAATAAATTTCGTGGAATACTAGCTGATTACAACGCGTCGGGGTTCAAACCAAACAGGCGACGATCACCACTATCGTCACTTCGAGAAAGGCTTAAAGACCAATACTTATACGCTAGAGACACCCTCCCTATCGAATCTTACTCACCACTTTTAAAATGGCTTAACACCACCATCAAAGTACAAGCTCCTGATATT
>JBCCKZ010000579.1:0-4240 GCA_039027135.1 Planctomycetota bacterium | reverse complement strand
GGTGGCTTTGCCGCCGATCGACGGTCGCGAACAGTAATGATGGACATCGCCAACCGGTGGCTCCCGCACACCGGCAAAGATCTATCGCCCGCTGGCTACTCATTGTGGGCAATCAACAGATTGCGTTTGGCTCACTAAAGCTCGTCGAACTTACCCTCGGCTACCATCTTTCGATAACTTCGGCATCGGTTTTCAACTGATGTGACGTGCGACCACTCTTGGGAAGCGTTTCAAAAACAATTGGTCGGGCCACTCTTCGGAGATCCTTCGTCTGGCTGTTGACGAGGGGAAAGAGTCACTGAACCGACCACTGCAAACACTTGATCTCCCTTCGAGAAACGAAGTAGCTGAAACGTTACAACCCCTGTGCTCCGAGTACGAGCAACGACTGGCTGAGTGCGAGTACGAGTGAACGAGTTACAAATCGGGCTTTGCTATTGGTATCGACTAACGAGACTCGATCAAGGTTCGATACAAATCCACTCCCTTGGACAACTGTTCAATCGTAATGAACTCATCCGCCGTGTGAGCCTGGTCGATCGAACCAGGCCCTAGTACAACTCGGTTTTCTAAAAGATTCAATTCTCCTCCATCGGTGCCGTAGGCAACGGTGAGCGGAGATTGGCCGGTCATTTTGACCAGCGACTGAATCTCGGGATTGGATTCATCGGTAACGAGAGGTCCACCTCGAGAGACTTCCCGGATCGTGATGCCGTTCTCTTGGCAAACCTGACGAAGAGTGTCTTCGATCCAGACGCCATCCGAACCAGGCATCGGTCGCCAAGATGCCCATGCGGTTGAACGAGCAGGTGTGATGTTAATTGCACGCATGCCGTCGGAGATGCCAAAGTTGAATGATAGATGACAGGGATCGAACACGTTGTCATGCAGTGCCTGTTCTTCGCGGCAGCGTTTTTCGATCTCGCCGAAGCGTTGCATTAACGGAACCATCGCACGGTTTGCATTGATTCCCAAGTCCGTGCCACTGTGCGCAGCTCTACCCATGGCCTCAAATCGAAACGCAACGATTCCCTTGTGGGCTCGAACGGGCCTTAGCGAAGTTGGTTCGCCGATGATTGTTAAAGGTTGGTCGGCGACGATCTCTTCAAAGGCAGAATGCTTTTCGACGAATTGACGGACCCCTTCAAAGCCCACTTCCTCGTCAGCTGTGCAAACAAACCAAATCGGCGCGTCGCATGAGGCCAAGTCGACGGAGTTGATAGCGGCCAGCATCGCCGCGACGGAGCCTTTCATGTCGCAGGCACCGCGTCCGTAGATACGATCATCGAGTTGCTGAGCAATGAACGGATCGCCTTCTGGCCCCGTCCATGACGTCGCCGGAACGACGTCGCTGTGCGAAAAGTACGCCAGACCGCCTGTCTGACTTGAAGATCCTCTATGGTGGCCGATCACGTTGCACTTCTGCACCCCATTGGGGTCCACATAGCTTTGGATGTCAACGCTAAGCCCAAACGATTCGGCGGTCGCTGCGATGAATTGACTTACTTCCGCATTGGATTGACTGCTTACGCTTGCAAATCCAATGAGTGAGCGTAACAGCTCAATCGCAATCTCCTTGCTTGATTTCGTCATTGGTTGGGCAACAGTCGATCGAGTTGATCAGCCACATCAACAAGGCTCTCAACACCTTCGACGCTCGTCGGGTCAATCATTCTTAGGCGTTCAATGGCCTCGCGTTTGTGGCTCTCGGTTGCCAAAGGCCAAACGTATCGATAGATCCACTGCGAAGCCTCACGTGTTGCCGCATCGGTAATTTCTTCGCGTACCAGGAACTGAACCAAGACGAAAGGAATCTCGTCGATGGGATAGGTCACGTTCTTGCCACCGATACGAAGAACCATTCGATCCGCCTTTGCCTCGACAACACCGATTGCTGATCGGCCTTCCAAGCTGATTGTGCTGGCGGTGGGTTGGGCAACCATGCCTCGAATCAATGCGCCTCGAAAATACGATGCCAAGTCACCGATAGCACCAATCGCCATGATGGGTTTGGAGCGAGTATCGGTCTCTGGAAGACTAGCGGGTAGCTGTTTGCTTAGTTGTTCCATTTGGATCCATTGGGATTGCTGGATCGCTTTCTTGAGTGATTCAGAAATCTCGACAATGTCCTCGGGCACTTCTGTGCTGATCTCAGCTAACGGCGGTACTTCAATGGGCTCGACCACCATGGGCTCAGGTACATCAACGGTCGTTGTTTGGTCGGCTTTTGGTGGATTCACCTCTGGCTTGGGCATCGCTGATGCGATTTTCGGAGGAGGCGTATCGGGCATGAGGGTTCCCATCACCGGATCACGTACTGGGGTCTCAACCTCGTCTTCGGTTTCGTTAGCCACACCAACGGAAATTTCACGGTCGGCCGTTTCGCTCGGGTTCGTTTTGCTGATTGAGATTCGACCGTCATCTCCGCTGACAGCAATGCGGTTGGGGCCAGCCAAAAGGAAATAGGCAAGGCCTCCAAGGATGGCCACCATCGCGAATGATGCGGCGAACAGCATCGCTGGACCGAGCAGCGATCGTTTCTTTCGCTTCCGCCTGGATGGGCCTCTTTGCGGCTGATCAGGAATGGCGATTCCGTCTAGGGCATCTGCGGGAATGGCCTTCGGTGCGGGTGCAACCGGCGCGGGGATCAATGGCTCCGGTGCGGATGGTTGTTCTAGGTCTTTGGGTTTCTCGACCGGCATCGCTGCCGTTGGGTTTGCCGTCGGAAGCAAGTCGGCGAGGGGATCGTGGCTGGCTGGCTCTTCCGGGGGGTTTTGCTGCTCAACCTTTTGGGATAGCTCTTTACGAAGTGTCTCTCGAGCATCCTTATCCGCTAGTGTTGTCTTGCTTTCCCGAACCAACGTGACGACCCGTTTCCATAGCTGCGGATCGATCTTTGATTTCTCATCTTTGAGTCGAGCGATTGTCTGTTCAATCGCGAGCTTGATGGCGGCGGGTTCCGATTTGATCGGTGACAACCCGAAGACTTCAAACGCATTAGGGTCATCGTTACCCGGTTGTATTGGCAATACGTGATGGAGTTCAGTGTGCACGCCTTGAGACTCTTTTTGATGTAGATGACTGTCAGGGCAAGCGGGACAAAGATGATTCGCTGACGAGCGAAAGGATTCCTTGACAAACCAAATCTTCGATAATCGTTAGTGGAGATTCTATCCAAGACGCTAGACGTTTTGCGTCTCCACCACCGAGGATGATTGGTAGAGGCACCTCGATAGTGTCCACTCGATATTGCCAAGCTAGCCGGTCAACCGCCGCGGCAATCGACGTGAGTATGCCGGCGGTAATGGCGGGCACGGTGTCGATAGCGGGTACGGAAACCGAAGGATCATCAAATGAGATGGTGGGTAGCGCCTCGGTTCCCTCCGCGAGAGAGCGGCTCTGTAGTTCGATGCCGGGCAGAATCACGCCACCGCAGAAAGCTCCTTTCGCATCGACCAAATCAATCGTGACGGCTGATCCAGCATCCACCACGACAATCCCCCGTTGATGATTCGCTTGTTTCGATGAAGCTTCGTAGGCGGCATGGGCTCCCATAAGCCGATCCACTCCCGTTTGTTCCGGTGAATTCGTGCGAATGAGTCGGGGGAAGTCAGCGAACGTGACTTGATTAACGATCGAAGCGTCGCCGCCATATCGATCAATGAACTGCATCAGCTCACGGCTGGCACTTCGATTTACAGATGCCACGTGCACGCTGGACTCATGATCCTTCATGAGAGACGAAAGATGCTCGCCAGCGGCTTCGATCGCATTGGGGTTGTCCAGAGGAAAAGTACATCGAGTGCTTTGCCGCGTTTCAACGGCAACGCATTTGATGGCAGAGTTACCCACATCGACGACAGTTTTCACGGGACGATGTCTTTAGCTTGTCGGTCGTTGGACATGTCTTTAGTTGGCCCTGCCTTGTGGGGTGGAAGACGTTTCTTGGTCTTCGGAAGGTCAGGTGTTTCTGTCTCGCCTTGGTCGGACAACGGCGCACTTACCTCGATTGCCTCCTCGCGACGGGCATCCAGTCGATCAAGTACGATGCTGATAAATGAATCAAGGTTCGCCCCGGTTTGGGCGCTGATCGAATGGACGGGCTGACCCGCATGGGTAGCAAGCGTTTCTTGCACTTGTGATGCATTCTCGTATTCGCACTTGCTAACCACAATGATTTCTTCTCGCGTAGAAAGCGCATCGTCGTACTGCTCGAGTTCGTCACGGATCGACGTGTAGT
>JBCCKZ010000578.1:0-4247 GCA_039027135.1 Planctomycetota bacterium | reverse complement strand
TGAAGAGACTGTTTTTGGAAATCACCGTGGCGTCCAGCGATCGAAACACTCTGACCCGAGGAAACCCGATTGACCTCTCGATCATCAACTCTTAACGAGTAAACCCGTCCACCAATCCAGTCATCATTTTGTCCCAGTGCGACCGCGATGCCGTCACCCAGCGCTAGTGGATGCTTGATCTTCAAGACAATGCGATCCCCGCCGATCGCTTCGATTTGGCCGAGTAGTAAACCACGCTTCGCGCTGCTTAGGCCTGGCACTAGACGTTTGTGGTTATTGCCCTCAAGCCAGCCCGGCGAAAAACCGCGGGAGAAAGATAGCTCCATGCGCCGCTGTTCTTCGTTACCGACACGCATTTCTCGTCCCGCCAAGGTGTCGTCGATGGCCTTTCGATAGGTGGAGACGATGTTGGCGACATACTCAGGCGTTTTCAATCGTCCTTCGATTTTGATCGAAGCGATGCCGGCATCGATCAAAGCGGGAATCGATTCGTACCCCGCTAGGTCCTGGGGACTGAGTAGATATTGAGTGTCACCGGTGGGGCGATCTGCTCCATCGACTACAAGCTCGTAAGGCAGCCGGCAGGCTTGAGCGCATTGGCCTCGGTTGGCGCTTCTTCCTCCGAGTGACTCACTGGTTAGGCACTGGCCTGAGTAGGCTACGCATAGCGCACCGTGGATAAACACCTCAAGGGGCATCGTGGTTGCCGCGGCGATCTTTCGAATCTCTCGAAGTGAAAGTTCGCGAGCCAGAACCACTCGCGCCAATCCAAGTGATGAAGCTACTGAAATCGTTTCTGAGCTTGTTAGGCTCATTTGTGTCGAGGCATGGATCTCTAGATCTGGGCAGATCTCGCGCACCAGCCGTGCGACACCGAAATCTTGTACCAGTACAGCATCGATTCCACTCTCGGCAATCGCGATGATCGCGTCGACTATCTTTGGCATCTCTGACGGAAACACCAACGTGTTCATGGTGACATAGCCACGCATGTTGTGCTTGTGCAGTAAATCGGCGAGCGGGCCCAAGTCATCAACGCCGAAATTCTTGGCGCGATAACGAGCGTTAAAGCCGCAGTCGAGCCCAAAGTAAATGGCGTTGGCACCATTGGCGATGGCAGCCCGCACGCACTCTTGGTCACCGGCAGGAGCAAGCAACTCGATCAAGGTTTCTTTCCGATGCCTTCGAGCTCTTGCCACAAACGTCCGGAAGCGTCGATTCCACGGAAGTAATCCGCGATGCGAAACTTCTCATCGGGAGCGTGTAGGTTGTCGTCATCGAGCCCCCAGCCCAAGAGCAGGCAATCGCACCTGAGAACTTCCTGGAAACGGCCCACGATCGGAATGGAACCGCCCTCGCGAATCAGAACAGGGCTGACGCCAAACGTGTCGGTGATCGCGTTCGCCGCTGCATCGACGAAAGGGCTGTCTGCGTCGACCACCATCGCGCCAGCACCGTGGTCAGCTTTCAGGTCGTATCGAACGCCTTTCGGGCAGTGTTTTTGAACGTGATCCTGCAACGCTCTTGAAATCGCTTGTGGATCTTGGTCCGGGACGAGACGAAAGCTGAACTTAGCCGATGCCGTTGACGGAAGAACGGTCATGACCCCCTCGCCTTGGTGACCCGAGGTGAGTCCATTGATGTCGAACGTCGGACGTGCCCAGCGGCGTTGATTGGTTGAAAAGCCGGATTCGCCGAATAACTCGATCGCACCGACGCTCTCGCGATAGGTTTCGTCGTCGTGGGGTAAGTTTTTCCAAGCTTCGATCTCTGATTCGGATTGTGGCTTCACGGAATCGTAGAACCCGTCGATGGCGATTCGACCTTCGGCATCGATCATCGAAGACATCAAATGACACAAAGCGATTGCCGGGTTCATGACAGTCCCTCCAAAGGCACCGCTATGAAGATCTCTTCCAGGGCCGTAGACGCTAAGTTCATAGGTGGCGATACCACGCAGCCCCAATGTGATCGCCGGTTGCCCATCTGCAAACTGACTGCTGTCGGAGATTACCAAAACATCGCATGCCAACTTGTCGGAAAGTTGTGGAAGCATTTCATCAAGGTTGGCACTGCCGACCTCTTCTTCTCCCTCAATCATGAGCTTGATATGGATTTTGGGTCCCGATGCCTGGTTGGCATAGCGGCAGACGCTCTGCACATGAGTCAACATTTGCCCTTTATCATCCGTTGCCCCCCGAGCGTATAGGTTGCCATCACGAATGGTGGGTTCGAACGGCGGGCTTGTCCAAAGGCTCTCATCGCCGGCAGGCTGAACATCATAGTGTCCGTAAACCAGGACGGTGACGTGGTCACCATCTGGTTTTGCGGTTTCCGCAAAGATCATTGGATGTCGTTTCGTTGGAATCTTTTCGACTGTCAAACCTGACATAGAAAGCTTCTCAACCAACCAATCGGCTGCTCGTTCGACATCAGAAACCCGACTAGTGTCGCTACTGATCGAAGGGATTCGAATCAGCTCCATCCAGTCATTGAGATCGGATTGCTGTTGTGGATCGAGCTGGTCGAGATTCATGTTTTGGCCCTACTTTCCGTCGGTATTTGCGCTACAATATGAGTGATGGTAACCATTGTTCCTCCTCGGGCTTGCTTATGTCCAGCCAACAATCGGCCGTCGCGATTCCCGATTCCAACACCGAAGAATCGCTCGAAGCCCAGCGACAAACCTCCACAGAGGGCCGTCGCAAGAAACAACCTCGGTATAAGGTGATCCTTTGGGATGATCCCGATCACTCATTTGAATATGTGATTCGAATGATGAAAGAGCTCTTTCACCATCCTATCGAAAAAGGATTTCAAATTGCCAAGCGAGTTGATTCTTCGGGCCAGGCAATTTGCATGGTGACGACGATGGAGCTTGCGGAGCTCAAGCGAGACCAGGTCCGAGCCTACGGGAAGGATGAATTGGTCGCTCGATGCAGTGGTTCGATGCGTTGCACGATCGAGCCAGTCACCCAGGAATGAGCTCGTTGCCGGTTCTGTCGGACGGTCCCGAACTAGACTCAGTTTCCGGGGCCGAGTTTGAGTTGGCCAACCATGGGCCGACGCTCAGCGTAACGACGCTAGGCTGCAAGGTGAATCAGTACGAGACCGAGCTCGTTCGCCAAGGTTTGCACTCGATCGGCTACCGAGATGCGAAGGAGGGCGGCGCGGACGTTTGTTTGGTCAATACCTGCACGGTTACCAACGAGGGCGATGCCAAGAGTCGTCAGACGATTCGCCGGTTGAATCGTCAGAATCCTCAAGCTCGCATCGTGGTGATGGGATGCTATGCAACAAGAGCCCCTGGCGAAGTAAAAACGCTCCCGGGCGTTGTTGAAGTTCTTGAGGATAAACGAGAGCTTGGCGATCTGATGTCTCGGTTTGGCGTCGTCGACGTGCCGACAGGTCTGAGCGGCTTCTCGGGTCGTCATCGGGCATACGTCAAAGTTCAAGACGGATGCTTACTTCGTTGCAGCTATTGCATCATTCCCCACGTCCGGCCAAAGCTAACCAGTCGTCCGCTGGAAGATATTGTTGAGGAAGTTAAACGACTCTCGGATGCCGGGCATCGTGAGGTCGTGCTGACGGGGATCCACCTTGGGCACTATGGCGTTGATTGGAATAAAGGACGTCCTCGCGATAAATGGACACGGTTGGCTGATTTGATGGAAGCCATTATCGAGGCTGATGATTCAATTCGATTGCGGCTTTCTAGCATTGAAGCCACCGAAGTGACAAAGCGTTTAATTGAAGTCATGCGTGATCACTCCGATCGTGTCGCTCCTCATCTTCATCTTTGTTTGCAGAGCGGTTCGGATTCTGTGCTGCGTCGAATGCGTCGCCGGTGGGGAACGAGAATGTTCCTCGATCGATGTAATCTGCTTCGAGAAGAGCTTGACCAGCCAGCGCTAACGACGGACATCATTGTCGGTTTTCCTGGCGAAACAGAGGAGGAGTTTGAGCAGACGTTAGCGACGGCTCGACAAGCTGGTTTTTCAAAAATCCATGCGTTCCCATTTAGTCCCAGACGCGGGACACCGGCGGCAGAAATGAAACCTCAGGTGCCTGGTGATGTGCGGAAAGAACGCATGCGACGCTTGGCCGAAATCGAGGTCGCTAGCCGGTTTGACTATTACGATTCTTTGGTGGGCCGGAAGGTTGATTGGCTCATAGAGAGCGTTGATGATCAAGATCGATTCTTGGGCACGATTGATCGGTATGCGACCGCGAAGTTGGAAGCGGGG
>JBCCKZ010000577.1:0-4248 GCA_039027135.1 Planctomycetota bacterium | reverse complement strand
TCTCGATGTCGTCGTCGCCGTTCATCATGCTTCGGCACAGTGCTTAGACCCCTTAGCCGATCGCTTGGGCCGTCGACCGTTTACGGTCGCCTGCCTCACCGACTACAGCATTCATGCCAACTGGATCGCCGACGCCGATCTGTACCTAGTCGCGTCTGACACGGCTTACGAGAGACTCACGCGGCTCGGCAAACGCGTGGAAAAACTTCAGATACTGCCTTGCCAAGCCCCGGATAAGGTCCGCCTTAAGACAATCGATGAAGAGTACGGCACCATAAAGATCGTCATGATGATGGGGCTGGAAGGAACCAGTCGCCGCAAAGCTCAGCGGCTTATCGGAAAGCTTCTTGAACTTCCCGTAGGAAAACGCGTTCAGATTGATGTCATTTGCGGTCGAAACCAAAGGCTCCAGGAACGGTTTGAAAACGACTATCAAGAATGCCCCGAGGTTACGATTCATGGGTATGTTGACGATGTTCCCGAGCGTTTAAAACGAGCCAACCTCGCGTTGATGCGACTTGGCTGCGTTTCAATGACCGAGGCTTTGGCGGCCGGAACACCCGTGATCGGTTTTGACTGGCACGCCCATGAAGCTGAGTGCCTCGAGAAACTTCACGAGATCGGTGCGGGTACCGGAAGCCTCAATCCGGCCGAGGCGGCATCGCTCGTTGAGGGTTTCCTTCGCAATGCCAGCCTGCGTCGGCGGTGGTACACACAGGCTTTCAAGGCCTCTCAAAGTGAATCAAGCAGTGCCGCAGCAGCAAGACTCATTCTTGAGAACTTGCGACGCCCGGCTTCTGATCGATCCTCGACTTCTGATCGATCCTCGGGGGTCTCGTGATGGACTTGCTTACCCATGGCCTCGCCGGAGCGAGCATTGGTGTGGCGACTTGCCAACTGACAGGTGACGGTTCGGTCGAGCCAGCCCTGGTGGCCTCCACGACGATCGCCGCCTTGCTTCCCGATCTTGATTTCATCTTTGCGATCGTCAAGAAACCGATTCTTGCATGGCGATGGCATCGCGTTTTGCTTCACAACATCGCCGCCGTACCGCTTCTTGCCACGATGGTTGCTCTGGCAGCAAAGCCATTTACTGATGAGACATCCCTTACTTGCCTCATCCTTCTTAATACTTTGGCATTGGTGTCTCACCTTGTTCTCGATCTTCTCACTAGTTTCCCCACGGGCGTTCTGTTCCCATTCACCGAGAAGAGATTCGCGTGGGGCACACACTTTCTGACTGACCCACTCATTGGCGTGCTGCTAGCGGCTTCGCTTGTTCAGTCTTTGACCTTTTGGATGCTTGGCCTATTGGGTGTCTACTTGATAGCAGCAGTCCTGTTGAAGCAAATGGCTAAACAGACGGCAATACAATGGCAAGAACAACAAGGATTGACGAACAAACCTGTCCACCTGCGCCCGCGTGCATTAGCACCCTGGCAGTGGTTGGCGATTATCGAAGATGAAACGGAGTACATCTTCAATTACGTGACTCCCATGACGTCGGGCAGCACTCAGAGAACAAGCCGGGGAATCGAAACAAGAGCCGCTCGGCTCTATCAGAACGATGAGCTCTTACAGTACTTCGTGAAGCTCGCTGATTTCCCGCGTTTCGAAGATTCTCAGCGCGAAGATAAGCCGGCCATCGTCGTCGAGGACATTCAATGGTGGTGGAAGCTGCCTTATCGTCCGATGGCGATCAGTGCGGTGCTGGACTCCAAAGAAGTGCCGTGCGATGCGCGTGAGTCTTACAAGTTCTCAACAAGCCCAACGGGATAAGCATGATTTCTGCAATTCAATTGCCATCTACTTCGATGCACCCGCAAGACGTGCAAACACGCGACCTATTCAGAGAAAGTCACCTCGACGTCCAAGGCATGTCATTGGGAAACTGGTTTCTATTAATGGCCTATCTTCCCTTTGGTTGCGTGCTGGCTGCCCTTCGTCTGATCCTAGGTTGCTCGCTTGCGTTTGTAATACCGCCGTTTTGGCGGCAAAGGGTGGTTCAAGTAGTCGCCGGATTGATCGTCCGGATGCCTTCCAGGATCGAGATGCCGGATAAGGGATGCTGCCTGATCAGCAATCACATGAGCTATCTCGATAGCTGGGTTCTCGCGGCCGCTTGCTCGCCGAGACGCGAGTTCGCCACAGTCGTATGGCACGGCGTTCCCGGCTTTGTCAAACGCGTGGCTCGACCAGTGATTCAAGTATTTCAGACGGGACGTAACCGAGATTTCTTAAAACAGCTTCGTTCACAGCTGAAACAGCGTAATGTGATTATCTTCCCCGAAGGTTCAATCACCGATGGAACGACGGGACTGCTAGCCTTTGAAAGATCTGTCTTCGCACTGAAGTACCCGGTTCATGCCGTAGCGATCAGGTATCAACGCCCATTGCCTTTCCTTCAACCAAAGGCTTTGTCCGCCCATCTCGTACTACAAACTGCGATTGAGCTATTCCAACCATGGACGGTTGTGGAGCTGATTCCTCTCGGTGAATTGACCCGTCTTGAGGGCGAAGCACCCGACGATTTCGCGGCCAGGGCAGAGCGATGTCTCGCCGATGCATTAGGACTTGCAACGACGCCATGGACGAGACACGACCGAGATCGGCTGATCTTTGGCAACAGATCGACTGATTGATTTCCAGCTTAGCCAACCATTGGAACCATGGAGTGATTGAAATGACACCCGATAACTTGATGCACACAGAGTGGAACCGCGAAGCCCTTCTCGACTATTGGCAAAACATGCACCTTTATGGTGCGTGGTCTAATCTCGTGTTGGGAATCATCATCCTCGGTGTCGCGTTTCTTTCTATCCGTCATGACTGGAAAGAGCTAAAGAAAAGAGTCTCAGCAATGAGCCTTTTCTTTCTCTCGATCTTCATTGTCAATCTAGTCGCCTCGATGTCGCACATGATCGAGCATTACCCACCGATCGCAAAGACGTTGAGGCTCGACCTAGATTTTGTGAACCACTCGGCAATCGGTTTTTGTGCCTTGTGGGTCGAGGTATCAATACTTGAACGAGTACGCACCCTGCAGAAGATTGGATTCCTGAGTGGATTTCCAAAACGCTTGTTCCTATCCCTCGTAATCATCACTTACGTGATCTTTCAGAGTCTCAATTGGTCGATTCGAAACGAACCCAACTTCATCTTCGCAATCGCGGACTACATGCTCAGCTTAACTACCCTGTTGGCATTCAGCCTCTTTGTCATCTTTCGTCTTCCGACCTTCATTGACAAACGCTATGAACACTTCAGCATTGCGTCATTCGTCATTTTGCTAGGTGCATCCATCGCCCATATTGGCCTGCAAGAAGCCTTGCCATTAGGTGAAGCATTCATCAACGCCAATGACGTTTATCACTTCATCGCGGCACCAGCATTCTTCACGCTTTTCAAAGCAAAACAGTCTTCAAAATCATCGATCCGGTTGCCTGTCGAAGACAGCCTCGACATGGGAATGGATTCAGCATCCGCAACGACGGACGCCTCTACCGTTAAGCCAGCATTGGTTTGACAACATGGCCGTGCACATCCGTCAGACGGAAATATCGTCCTTGGTACTTGTAGGTCAACTGCTCGTGATCGATGCCCATCAAGTGGAGGATCGTGGCGTGCAAATCGTGAATGTGGACACCGTCACTAGCCACGTTGTAGCTGAACTCATCCGTTTCGCCGTGGGTGTAGCCACCTTTGACTCCACCACCTGCCATCCACATCGTGAAGCAACGAGGATGGTGGTCGCGGCCAAAGCTACCGGGAGTGATTTTCCCTTGGCAATAGCTCGTTCGCCCAAACTCACCACCCCAAATCACCAACGTGTCCTCGAGCAAACCATGGTTCTTCAGATCCTGGATCAGACCAGCCGTTGGTTGATCCGTTCGGCGACATGCATTGCGAATTCCACCCGGCAAACCACCATGATGGTCCCAGCCAGGTTGATAAAGCTGAATGAAACGTACACCCGCTTGAGCCAGTCGCCGAGCTCGCAAACAGTTCGCGGCAAACGTCCCGGGTTGGTGCACATCGTCTCCGTACAACGCCAATGTCTCTTTGCTCTCACCAGAGATGTCAGTGACTTCGGGCACCGAGGTTTGCATTCGGAAAGCCATCTCATATTGTGAGATCCGATTTTCGATGGCGGGATCTTCCGTCGCCTCAAGTTGCAACTGATGAAGCTTTGCGAGCCCATCAAGTGCACTGCGACGGCTCGATTGCCGAATTCCATCGGGCGAATTG
>JBCCKZ010000576.1:0-4253 GCA_039027135.1 Planctomycetota bacterium | reverse complement strand
CGTGAATCGTCGCGAATCTTGAACCCGAAAAACAGGACGACTGGCGCAATGAATGCACCGACCTTCATCCAGTGGTCCACCATAAATGCCTGTTGACCAAAAGGTATCCACGCAAGACCAAAGAGAGCGGCCAGACTAAGCCCAGCAAGTTGTTGATTAGTCGTCGACATTCAATTGGGTGACACGGAGCGAATTGCGAGCTTAGGTCTGATTTTCATCTCCCGTCGTCTGCATGATCTGTTGAATAAACTCGCGCACAATGGGAGTTTTTGTGAGATCTCTGTGTGAAATTACCCACAATGGCATCGATTGGTCGTCGTTCAATGGATCCAGTTCCACCAGTTGATCGTACTGCGCGCCAATATGCCGGGGTAAATACCCGACTCCGACACCCGCCAGAACCGCGGGCAGCACCGCAGCTGGTGTGTTTACTAGCAACGCGGCACCCTGATCTTTCATATCGGGCTTAACCCAGCTAGCAAGTGGCTGACCGTCAGAGTCCATTAGCCAAATGAAAGGCAGGTCTTTCCAGCTCTCAAAATCCGACGTTGATTCCAGCTCGAAGAGTGCCGCTTTTTCGATATAAGGACTGAATCTGATTGGTGGTGCCCGCCGAACGACATAATCTAAATCCGTTGGTTCGGAGCCTGCTCGAACGGCTACGTGCGCTTCGCCGTACTCCAGGCGTAAGTTTTCTTCCCCACAAACAAACTTGACCGACACCCTTGGGTGCCTTTCGTTAAACGATTTTACCGCTGGCATGATTAGCGGCATTACGCCCCACAAAGCGGTGACGATCAGCTCCCCAGATTGATCAACCTGGGCATTGCGCAACCGCCCTTTCAGTGCATCAAAGAGATGCTGAACGTTTTGCGTGACCGTTAGCATTTCCATACCGGCCTCAGTCAGTTCAACACCCCTCGGATGCCTTACGAACAGCGTTGTCCCTAAAGTACTCTCCACCACATCCAAATGACGAGAAACCGTAGCGCGATGCACGCTCAATGCTGATGCCGCTGCGCTAATCGAGCCAAGTTTGGCGACGATCATTGCGGTCTTAAATTCGGACCAATCGTTCATCTGCTAGAGCGTAGATTATAGAGCGATGATCAGTCGAGACATGCACAATTTGCGCGCAGCCCATGATAGCTCGACCGGGTTGCCAATCGTTTCGATGTGGGTACTTTTGGAAGCAGAAGTCTGAGTCGAAACGGCGAGCCATTAGTGGCGGCACACAAGCATCAAAGGACAAACCCGGGGTGCGGCGCGGTTTTTTCCGTCTACCGATAGGGAGTGCCAGCCTCCACTCGGTACGGGCCTATTGAGCCCACGCTTGGAACACGTCGGATCGCCAAAATCGGCGCGCAATACCGCTTGGCCAATCAACAACACAGTAGGGAAAGTGGCATGAAACCAACCACAATGAGTCCTTTGACTGTATGGGTGACGTGCATCCTCGCCTGGCCGGTTTTTGTAAGCGCGCAGGTCGAAGGAGATCCGTTCGCGCCGCCAAGCAAGTCGCAGGATCAGCAAGTAGATAGACGGAATGTCGTTCCAGCAGAATTCGAAACGCACATTATCCTGGGCTCAGAATCAGATCGGCCGATCGCTGAAAAAATTATCAGGCTATACGAAGTTTTTGCCACCAACCCTTCCGGGGAGACGATGAAGGAATTCATGTCCGACACTTATATTCAGCACAGCACCAACGTGCCCAACGGTCGTAACCCTATTGCGATGCTGTTCGCTTCATCAGTGGCCCAGTACGACGTCAAGATCGACGTCCACAAAGTGATCGTTGTCGGCAACTGGGCTATGGCCCACGTCAACTTTCGCAATGTTGATAATGCGGAGCCTGATGACCTTGGCACAGCTGCCGTCGACATGTACTACTTCGGCGTCGATGGCCGGATCGAAGAGCACTGGGATGTGCTTCAGCAAGTCCCAACCTACTCTGCCAATGAGAACGGCATGTTCGTGAAGATTTTTGACGCGGAGAAGTAAACATGAAAGTTTCTCCACCTCTCTTTGCCCTATGCCTCACCCTCCAATCCTTCGTGTTGCTCGCTCAATCGCCTCCACCGCCTCAGGAAGATACGAGGCTGAAGTACTACGACCGCCAGAAGATCGATATCAGCAATCTTAGGGATTTTTACGAGAACCTATTGATCGCTGACGCGATGATTCACAACGACGCGATGTTCGATGCCGAAACCAAATGGAAGCTGACGCTCTACCAGATGATCCGAGCTGGCAGCAATCATCACCAAGCCCGTAGTGCTTATCAGTTGTCGTTGCTGGGTACACCACGTGATGAGATTGAAGAGATCTGGTCGACGGGCTATGTCGCGTCGATCAAGGATGACCGCACTCGTGCCGCATTCGAATATCTCAATTTGGCGGCAACGCTACCGGCTCGCGTAACTGCAGACACCCACGCTGCCTTGCGGAAACAGTTTGCGGACCGGCAAATCGTTGAGCTTTTCGAGTTGACGGGCATCAATGCCGCGATGGCCACCCATGATCAAATTTTGCCCATCGCAACGGATCAAGAGACTCTAGACTGGGCCGAGAGGAATCTCAGGAATGTGGGTTGGGCTCCTGGACACAATGCGAGCACCCAAGAAGAGCAGCGCAAGAACCCTTATGTAGGGAAGTTACTTTCGTCGCTCCATAACGAGTTTGTCGCGGATTGGAAAGCAGGCGATTTGACCGCAAGAGCTCCACGTCTTCGCACCGATTATCTCAACCAAATCACCGGATATGGCATCTCGACCTTAACCTTTGATGGGGATCAGGACGGTATTGAGGAACCGTTCGACTTTTACCCAGCTGAATACCTTCGTTGGGAGGATCCAAAGGCAAAAGCGTCGAACCTGCCCTCGAAAGGAACGCCGAGGTTCAATGTAGCCGCTTACGACTATCCTTACTTCACGCCGGCAGCCGTACCCGAAACGAAATTTCCCTACAGCGAAAGACACAAGCTCGACAACTCTTGGAGCCGAAAGAGCAGTCTCGGCACACTTGGCATGGACGCGTACACGTTGCAGCGTGATCGTGCCGTATCATTGCAACGGAAGTGGGAACTCTTTTTTGTGTATCAACTGGCAAGTGGGTGTGTTCATTGCCAGGCTCACGGTGCTTTCGGAACCTTCCAAGAAATGGAAGATGAGTTTCTGTACGACAAGGTTCCTCCAGTCGAAATGCCTGTGGTTGTCGACAAAATTCGTTCGTTGATGGACTTCGAGCGCGCCGACCACCTAACTGACGCGGACAAGGCAGCGTTTCGCCTGGCGCGCGACGCGGGCACGCTGCCTGCCAGAACCACAGCGGCGCATATCGAAGAACTGAGGCGTCACTATTCCGACCGGGAAATCCAAGAGATTATCTCGACGCTCGTGTTAACCCCCTGGTTGTCCACGGTGATGCAGTCACAAGGCACCGTAACCGATCAAAACAGCATGTCCTGGACTATCAAAAATCTCGGTCCAGCAGGCTGGAATCCCGGCGTGCATATCGGCTTGCCGAATGAGCAGCGCCCTTATCACATGAGTCAATACTATGGGGTTGTCTTTGCGGACCTGGCGTCGGGCGTCGAAACCGATGCGATCAGCGAGTGGCTCGACATCACGATCCCGCTAGGTGTCGACTCTGACCGTGACGGTGTCGAAGACGGATTCGATGGGTTTCCAAACGACTCAAGCCGCTGGGCGGACACGGATGGCGATGGTATCGAGGATTCGAGTGACAGCGATATCGACGGCGACGGTATCTCAAACTCCCGCGAGCTAACGGCAGGCACATTCCCGTACAAGGCGGATTCCGATGGCGATGGCATCAGCGATCCCGATGAAGCCGAAGCAGGCACCAACCCGCTCGACCCACGAAATCTTAAGCGTTAGGACGATCAACATTATGCCGAAGCAGGCCGCCCGATATGCCCCGAGTCGCGTCTCTACGAACACCGGTTTACCCAGCTCGACTCCCCTCTTTCGTCTAACTTGCGGCCTGTTAGACAAGAGCAAATCTCGGACCAGAAATGCCAACCAATGGCACGATCGGTCCTTCCAAACGCACAAAGTTTATCGTGTCATTAAGAGCAAATGAAAAACCTTGATGCCCTAACTAAAGAGCGAGGCAAATCCTCGGATTGCAACCACAACAGGCGTCGAGCCCTGACGGCGTTACTCTCCTCTACTTTCTTGACGATCCTTACACCAGCCGCATTTGGGCAACCACCACCACCTCCTCCT
>JBCCKZ010000575.1:0-4267 GCA_039027135.1 Planctomycetota bacterium | reverse complement strand
TTTGTAAATCGACGGTCCTTTGCGTAAGTCTTGACGGCGAGAGGGTTGGCGAGGAACTGTTGTGCCTCCACGGAGTCTCGAGTGATCGTATCACCAGCGATCTCAGCGAATGGAATCGATACGGGACCATCGGCTTCCTCGTATCGCTCTTCATCAATCAAGGCATTCATCTGTTGCGAAAGCGACTTGAGCTGGGCTTCGCGTCGGAAGGTTTCTTCTAGCAACCTTGCTGTTGCACTCGCACCCGCATTGATTTGTTCAAGCGTTCGGATGTCTTCGTTGTACTCGGCTTCTCGACGTGCAGCCGATTGGATCGCTGAACGAACCTGACCAGCAAGCTCTTGTCGAAGCTCCGGTGAGATCTCTGGTGTCGCTTCGACCTGAGCCAATAGGCTCTTGAGGGATCCAGCAACGCCCGTTGGATCTTCACGCAGCTGTCTTTGGGCGGCACGAATGGTTGCTCGGACTTCTGCTTTCAAGCGTCCTTCGCTAACGGATAGTTCTTGGCGGACTCGATCCAACGCGTCGCCTCTAACTTCGACATTCCCAAAGTCATCGATCGAACCTTGAGGAGCCAGCGGCATGGCAGCTTGAGGTGCAAATGCATCGGCCGGTGGAGCTACTGGAGCAGCGGGCGCAGCGAAGGCAGGTTCCGTTGGCGCTGGCGGAGCTGCATCGGCCTCTTGGTCTCCGAAGGGGTTCGGCTCTTCCTCGGCGCCGAAGGGTTGCAGCGGGTCATCGCCCAATTGCATCGCTTCGCCGTCGCCCAGGGCATCGCCGCCTTCGCCGAAGATGTCATCGAAGCCACCATCGTTTTGAACGATCAACTCTTTGGCGACGGTTTCCCTAAGCCTTTCTGCTTGATCGTTATTTGGATCGGCTCGCAGAGCCTCTTCGGCGATGACTTTCGCTCCCTTGGCATTCCCCTGTTCAAGAGCCATCTGTCCGGCTCGAACGAGTTCGCGCGATTTGGCGGTCATGACTCGAGCCACTTCTCGCAACAAACCGGAGCCAGCGGTTGGCATCGAAAGACCGTGATTCGGTGAGGCTTGTTCGACTAGGCCGACCAAGAAGCCGAAGTCAGGATGGGATGGCTCCAAAGCAAAATCAGCTTCGATGGAAATATCGTTGGTCGACGTTTCACCCTGGATGGTCAGTTGACCCTCCAGGTCACTCAACTTCGAAGTGCCCACGAAGATGGAGTCTCGATCAATTCGCAGCGGCGGCAAACGATCGGTCTGAACGCATTTGACATCACTGTCACCCCAGTTCATGGACTGAATCCAAATAGGCGACGACTTTGCGGCAGAGGCAGTGAATCGACCGATCGAATCAATCGCATCGCGAGCATTCCCGACGACCGTCACGGTTCCGCCAGTTTGGTTGGCGAGTGTGCCCATCATCGCAACGTTCGTCGTTGGACCGATCGCAAGCGAATGAATCGCAATGCGGTCCGCTCGCAAAGCGTCGATCAAAGATTCGAAGCGAAATCCATGCTGGCTGCCTTCGAAGCTTGTGCCATCGCCGATGTAGACAATCGAACGATTTCGCGACATCGGCTCAGCGACCAAGTGAGCTCGCACTCCGTCGATGGCTGAAATCAAGTTGGTGTGCCCGAGCGGCAATCGCTGCTCAAGCGATTCGATGGCCGCATCAAGGTCATTGTCTGAACGGAGATGGGTAGTCATGGCCGCGGTCTTCACATCGGCGGCGACAAGCATCCAAGCGTCCGATGAGCTCAAGTTGGATATCACACTTCGAAGCATCGCGAGTTGGTCCTCTCGGAAAGGACCGGTCTGACTTGCCGATGTGTCGACCACCACGACGACCGAAGACTGCGGTGACTTGACCGCTTCAATCAATTGGTCATTGGCTGACGGCTGAATCGAGGCCGCGAAATAGCTGGGACCCTCACTGGTTTCAGCGGTGAAGGTGGCAACGCGGACCTGAGCTCCATCCGCGGCGAAGGTATTTACCTGCCACGAAAGGGTGCTGGCGGCCAAGGCGATGGCGAAAAGAGTGTTAACTCGCGAAAGCATCAGAAAAGACTCCGGTCGTTCGGATCGGAAAGGTATAGCGGAGCGTATCAGGACCAATTGGCTGAGTTTATTTACAGGGACGAACCCTTGCTACCAAATTTTGATCTCGATAGCTCGTGCAGTCGAGGAAATTTCCGGTTGTGCGGTTCGTGTGCTTTAGCCTCAGCGCCGCAAAGTGCTCGAGCAAATTGCAACAGAACCGTCCTTCCGAAAGGTGGGAACCCAAGAATGCGAAGCTCGCGCCAAAGCGGTTAATTCGGTAGAGGTAGCTGGCGGAATTCCGATCGAGGTTCCCCGCCGACGCCGCCGTGCTTCGGACGCGGGGTGTGACGGGAGCTCTCGCGAGTCCCGCTGCACTGGGTCCCGCTACACTGGGTCCCGCTACACTGAGATATTTGGGCAAGCCGCTTCCGGCGAGCGCTTACCCACCCATGAGCTTCGACTTGATGACATCTGGCACAGCGACCTTTTCCAGGTGACCCCCATCCAGGAGGCGGCAGCAAACCGCAGTGATCTTCCCGGTCGCGATCGACTCGTCGTCTCGGAGGAATTCAAATCGGTAGGTGAGTGACGAGTTACCGATCCTATCGACAAACACATCGATCTCGAACGCGTCTTCGAACCTCAAGGCGGATCGGTAATCACAGTTCGCTGAGACTCGCGGCCAGGTCACTGCCAACTCTTCCACGGTTGAGCCTTTCGACGGCATCACCGAGAGTCCAAGTGACCTCAAAAACTCGTGTTCCGCGCTTTCCATCCATTGGAAGAATACAGAGAAGTGGACAATGCCCGCGGCATCGGTGTCTCGGAAATCGACCGTTCGACGAGCTCGGTAGAGTGGTGTGTCGGAGGCGGCCATGGTTGGCTTTCCTGCGTTGGATGGACCTCTCCGAATCAAGCCGGCGAACGATCGACCGTTGGAATGCAGGCCCCTACCGCCATGAGTCGAGGCCCAGCAAGGCGGTGAAATGAAGCCAGCCGTACGGAGACGCCTGTCCCGGCCTATTCGCCAACGTAGGGAAGAAGTGCCATGAAGCGTGCTCGCTTGATCGCGGCGCTAACGGCATGTTGGCTAGCGGCCGTGCAACCGCTCTTCCGACGGCCAGCGATACGCCCCTGGCGATTGACCATTTTCTTCAGCAGCTCGACGTCTTTGTAGTCGACGTACATCGGCCTCGGACGCTGGCCATCGACGAAGATCGGATCCTTCTTCTTGGTGCGGGTACGTACTCGTGTTCGTTTGCGGGCTCGGCTACGCGAGCTCATGGGGCGGGGTGCCATGGAAATTCCTTAGGTGGGCGAATGGTCTAAAACGGCCAGTGAATCTCAACGCGTCATTGGCTCGCCTGCCGCTGCTTTTAACAGCGGGTCGCGTAGCATCGCGATGTCGGACCGCGGTGTCAAGCTGACGAGTCGCCGGGCGAAGGTTAAGAAATCGCGAAGCGAAGATTTCGTCAGTGGATCAAGTGCGAGGCGAGTGGAGGCGGTAATGATTTGTCGTGCGGGCCCCCGGCATGATGCGTTGGGCAGAACGGCCCAGCATCAAGCGAGATCAATCGCAAGTGACGATTGCCATGAAGCTCGACTTCCTGGAAATCAGCAGCGTTCGGTCGCAGCTAATTCGGCTTCCCTGTCATCCTGAGTCCTCGAGCCTATCCAAATGCCTTTCAGCGGCGGGGCGCAAGCCCGCGGCGTCCCGTTGAAACCCGACGCTCGAGTGTTCGGCTGAGGTTCTTGGATAGACGCTCAATCATCATCTGCACTCTTGACCATTATCTCTACTCAGCGATCAACTTCATGAATTCCCGCATCCAAGCGGGGTGGGCGGGCCAGGCCGGTGCGGTGACCAAATTCCCATCGACATGGGCGCTGGTGAGACTCTCGTTGGCTGGTGAAAACTCACCACCCGCGGCGTCAATTTCTGGCGCTATCGCGGGATAGGCAGAGCATGAGCGACCAGCCAGGATGCCGGCCGCGACGAGGATTTGCGGGGCATGGCAGATGGCGGCGATGGGTTTGGATGCCTCGTGGAACTCGCGGACGATAGCCAGAACTCGCTGGTTGAGCCTCAGGTACTCCGGGGCTCTTCCACCCGGCAAAACCAAGCCGTCGTAAGCTGACGTGTCGACCGAATCAAAGTCTGTGGTGATCGCGAATCGGTGCCCTGGTTTTTCGCTGTAGGTTTGGTGCCCCTCAAAATCGTGAATGGCCGTTATCACGTGATCCCC
>JBCCKZ010000574.1:0-4270 GCA_039027135.1 Planctomycetota bacterium | reverse complement strand
GGTTGATCGGAGTGAGCGTGTCAAAGTTCTTGACTTCAAGATAGGCCTCGGGCTCCATGCCTTCGACCTCGACGATTTCTTTGACTCGAGGGCCGTGTTTGCGTCTCGAATCTTGAACCATCGTTTTGAGAAAGATGCCTTGGCGAAGGCCGAACTTCTCGATCATCGTTCCCGGGACAAACGGATCGCTTCGTTCGCGGGCATAGTTAGTTTCAGCCATTCGAAGGAAGCCATAGCCATTCGGATGCATCTCTAAAATGCCCGAGCTTTCGGTCACTGGTGCATCTTCGTCGACGGCGTCGTAATCTCCGCCGCCTCGTCGTCGTCGTCGACCACGTCCGCGACCACCGCGTCCACGGCGACCCTTGCCGCCTCTATCATAGCGATCGTCACGATCACCGCGATCACGATCACCGCGCTCGCGTCGGCCACGCGGACGACGTGATTCGCCCTCATCGCCTGAATCGGAATCGCTTGCTTCAACGTCGTCGGCTCGTCCGCCTACGTCGTCGTCGTCAAAGTCGACCTGATCGTTTTCTGTATCTACAGGCGAAGGAGCATCGTCATCCTCGCGGACTTCGGCTTTACGACGTCTTGCCTTCGTGGCTTTCTTTTTCGCTCGGCGGGGCTTTTTCTTTGCAGGTGCATCACCGCTATCGTCATCGAAATCAATATCAGAAATCTCGTCTCGTGGGACGTCGATGCCGGCGCCAAAGCCGTCGTCCTCTGGTTGGGACGCTTCAGGATCAGCCTTTTTACGGCTCCGCTTGGCACTCTTTTTCTTTGCCATAGGGTTTCGTTATCCGCGGGCGAAGGAAGGAATGGCGTATAGGAGAGACCCGCGGTTGGCCTACACCACGCCAGTTAATTCGATAGGGAGGGGAGTGATTTGGTCAGATGGTGTGGGGGATCATCGATCGTCCGAAGACGGCCATGAACAACACCGAAGGAACCTTGTTAGAAGCAGCCCGACGAGCTGCCATCGAGAGCGTTTGTTATCAATCCGAAAGACATGGAAGAGTCTCCCCGCACACTCAAAACCATGGACCGATACGTGCGACCCAAATGTTCAAACCACAATTACCCAGTGCAACCACATCGAGGCCGCGTCAAGGCTTACCATGGATTTTCGATCAAGAACCCAGAAACATCTTCCTGATGCTCTTTGACCGGAGTGCGAAAGACAGATGCTTCCGTTCAGAGAAATGGCGGCAAATCATCAAAATTTCCGCCGACGTTGACTAAATAATAGAACTCAAATCCCCCATGTCAAGTCCACTACTTGGTCGTAACCTATTTGGAGATGCTCGAAAGTTTTGAAACGCCGCGATGGCCACCAGCCGATCCTGAGATAACTCAGGCCATTGAAAGGCTCATTTCAGAGGGGCTTTGGGCTCGCTACGGCTTCGGGCCTCAGCTTTCGAATACACCGGAGGTTCTTGAGTTTAGAGACATTTTGAAGTCTTACTTTGAGGTCGACGTCTTCCTTGTGTCGTCCGCAATGGCCGCACTGGACGTGTGCATGCGAACGGTAGGCATTGGCTCCGGTGATAGTGTTGCTATCTGTGCTTACGATTATCCCGGTATTTTGCATTCGGTAGAGTGCACCGGGGCTCGCCCGGTCTTATTTGATATCGAAGACGGTGTGCCCAAACCCGCTTGGCATCCATTGAAGGAGTCGGCGCCCGACAATCTCCGTGCCGTCGTCGTGTCTCACCTTCACGGACATATCGCTGATTTGTCTGAGCTGAGAATCCTGTGCGATGAGCATGGCTGGCTCCTCATCGAAGATGCTTGCCAGAGTCTAGGGGGCAAAATAGACGGCGCCCCGGTCGGCCTCGCTGGGCACTTTTCCTTGCACAGCTTCGGTGGTGGCAAACTGCTTTCGGCGGGTGGAGGCGGGGCTTTGGTCGCGACAGGCAAGCGTCACGCAGCCAAGATCCAGCGTTATCTGGACCGCCCTATAAATTACTTATCTCCCTCACCATTGCAGATGGTCAGCCTGACACCGCAGTGGAAGAAGTTGGATCAATATCATCAACGACGTCAGTTGGCAGTTGAATACCTTTGTCAGCAAAACCTGGGAGAAGCAGCCGTTGTCCATCAAGCGGAAGCTGGCTGTGACAACGCGTATTACAAACTCGCGATCACCTATCCCAATCAGAGTGAACGCGACCAAGCGATCGATCGAGCGAATGAGGTAAACCTTCCTCTCGGTCTGCCCTTTCGGTCATCAGAGAAGATATCTCCCAAGAGAGCCGTTAAGCTTGGCGATCTCCAGTGCGCAGCCGAATTCTCGAGTACGACGGCACTACTAGACCAAACATTCTTGTTGCAACCCTCGGCGGTCCTTGATCGGGTCGTGGAAGTACTGCGTACCTAGCTATCGTCCCAAGAAAGCTCAAATAAACATGAATCGATCAGCTCAACTAATGGCTGGATTTGCCGCGCAGAACGCTTCATTGCGAAGACGATTGGGGTTGCCTCTTGGGGATCCGAGTGCATGGCTGCGAATCGGCGAAACGACTGTTGGTGTCGTTCGGGACATCGAAGTCGACAAGGTCCGCAAAGCAGGATGTGTCTCCGAGGTTACCAGTCCCGAAGCGGTGCTTTCGAACGAGACGCCGCCCGATCGAGAGACCGCGGTGGCGATGGCCGCCGCGAGTTTGCTGAGCTCCCGCGAAGTGACTGAAGTCCAAGTCGATCGGAGTCTTCCGTTCATATTCGCAAGCGCCCTAGGCAACTTGAACATCATTCCCAGGCTGGATTTCGAATTGGGAGTGGTCGATCGCCGAGCCAAGTCATCCGATGAAATCCAATACTTGGCCCGCGCCCAAGCGATGACCGAGAATCTGATGCGTCGGGTTTGCGAACGCATCGCCAGGGCCGATACCGATGACGAAGGGTATCTCGTCGAAAACGGATCCCGACTGACAAGCGAAGAATTAAGACGCCAAGTTTCGATCGATGCCATGTCTCATGGCTTCAGCACATCTCACGGGGCAATCATTGCTTCGATTCCTCACGTTGGCGATTGTCATCATGTGGGTGAAGGTTTTCTTCAGTCAGGTCAAACCATCATCGTCGATTTGTTTCCGCGAGATGACAGCACAGGTTACTGGGGCGACTGCACACGGACGGTCGTCCATGGTGATGTGCCCGTGCATGTCAAAAAGATGCATCAAAGTGTTGTAAGAGCGAAGATGGCGGCCATCGAAAAGCTCGCCTGCGGTGTTCCCGCCAGCGAGGTTCATGACGCGTCAACCAATTGTCTACTTGAAGATGGCTACGAACAATCTCGAGGCGTGATCACCGAGTCCGCCTCCATCCAGCATGGGACGGGCCATGGTATCGGTTTGGATCTACATGAACCGATTCTTCTAGATTCCGATCCGACGCCTGTCCTAGCAAATGAGGTCTTCACCGTTGAGCCCGGACTTTATGGGCGTGCCGATGGCGGGGTCCGCGTTGAAGACATGGTTGTCGTTGATGGCGATAACTTAAACAAGCTACACGAGGGGCTGGATTGGTCTTGAAAGAGCGTTCAACGCTGTATGCCGATTGGGACACTGGGCGACGCGTTACAGAGATACCAGTGCTATGGGCCAGAGTGGTTTTTGGATGAGACGCTCACTCCATCGACCAATAGATCCGGCGAACCTCAATTGACTTTCCATCGAAATTATTTGCACCTTTGAAGAACAACAGGCTTGTCACATCTCCCAGCGACTCTGGCGTGGTTTGGCTCAAGTCTTTGATTGGAATTGAGTATTTGGCCCATTCTGAGCTCAGCTTGTTCTTGTTGTCGGCTCCGAAGACAACGAAGTGATCAACTTGTGATCCCGCATTGAATGTTCCGCTTTGATAGCCCATCTGGAACGATGATTGGGTGTCACCGCGAATCTCGAAGTGAAGTGTCCCCGGGAGGAACTTTGATAGGTTCTCGCCCTTGCCTTCGCCCTGAATCTCGAGCGCACATCCCCACCAATCTCCCGTTCCCGTTGCGATTGAGATTTTCTTCTCTCCAAGCTCCATTCCACAAGTTCCTTCCCAAACGTTCAGCTTGACCAGCTCACTTGGAAAGGTTGTTTCATTCTTTGCTTCCAGCTTCAATGAATCATGCAGGATCACATATTGCGATTCATAGACTTCTTCGCCAACCGACCGCTGGTCGTTCACGGTGGCTAGTGCCAGTCCACCAAGGTCTCGCATTGATGGGATAACTAAAAGCGTTTTTTTCAGTTCGGACTCGTTCCCGTCAAGAGTCTTG
>JBCCKZ010000573.1:0-4271 GCA_039027135.1 Planctomycetota bacterium | reverse complement strand
GTGTATGGCATTCTGTTTTTGCTGAAGATGCGAGGTGCAAGCCAGCCGTACCAATCGAAGGACGACGGAGCTTGGTTGTTGCATTGGTCAGCGACGACCGGAAACGATTTTTCGATCGGCTTGCAGGAAAGTCCAGTTGTCGCCTCACCCTGTGTAACGCTGCTTTTTGGAAACGAGATTTTCGTTCCCCGCGGCTTCCAAAGCTGGTCAATTTCAGATCGCCAGACCGCCTTAGCTCATGAGTTCGCGCATATCGTCCGTCGCGACGCGTTGTGGCGGATGATTGCAGAATTTTTACGATTCATTCTTTGTCTTCATCCGTTGTCACACCGACTGTGCCGGCAGATTGTTTTGGCCCAGGAACTGGCGACGGATCACGATGCGGCGAGACTGTTTGAAGAAAAGGGTAGGTATCGCCATGACCTCGCCAAGCTTGCGTTAAGACTGGACGAAGCCGAGCATCGCCTTTCACCAACTTTCGTAGTTTCTGTTTCCACCAACGACTTGATCAGGAGGATCAAAATGTTGAAGTCTATTTCATTGCCCATCAAAGCTTGGCAAAAACGCCTCGCTGTGGCTTCATTGCTGCTCGCGTCTTGCTCCGTTTCACTGGTTACGACGGCCGATGATACTCCTCGTATCGCGTCTCTACCCGAGGTCGGGCGAATTCCTACCGATGACTACTTCTTGCGGAATCCTAGCATGCCCTGGGATCACATCGGTCCAAGCGATACCTATCTTCGAGTTGCCACTGATCAGCTGCGGGGCTCTTCAAGCTACCGTGAGCTAGTTCAGCGAGCGTTGTCATCCTTGATGCAAGACGCGGAGTTTTTTCCTGCCGGATCCTTCGTCGACAACTGGTCGCTCTTTGAATCAAATCTCTCGATTGAGATTCGAAAGTTGGCGCAGCCTGCCGAGAATGGACATGAGTGGGCTCTTTTTCAGTCAGCCAATTCGATCCGTATGGAGTTTGAGCAAGCCGTCGATTGGAGCTCAGTAGTGAATGCCATTGAGTGGGATAACCTCGGCCCGCCTGAAAATGAAACGACTCAAGGCATGCGTCAGTTGATGGATTCGGTCGGCACATCGCATGTCCTCGATATGGTATCCAAATCGACTGATGAATCCGTTGAAGATCCTAACCTGGCGAAGCAGTGCTGGAAATCGATCGATGGTGGTGTCGTGGGAGCGGTCTGGCGTGTGGATAATAGCTTCAAGACCGAAGACGTTCTCCAATCCGAAAAAGACAAGTTGTTCCAAACGCTTCAGCTTTGCGAAACGCTTGGCCTGTGAGTCGACTTCAATGAGACCTTGACTCGAACAGCTATCAAGCTTGTCGTTGTGCCATCGGAAGGTGTCCATGTCAACGATCTACGGCAAAAACTGGAAGTTCTGCTTCAGGCTATCAACGATTCAGACGTCGAGAATCTGGGGACCTGGTTCTTGATGAACTCTCGCAAGACGACCATCCCCTTTGGTGATGGGGATCGTTTGGCTCTTCAACTTACGGCCGAGATGCCGTTCAAAGGCTTTTCGTTTTAGGCATCAAGTCCATTCGGCAATCGTGGCTCGATGAACGTTCCGCGCTGAATGAATTGTCGCGAAAGTCGATCTATAAATGATTTCGTGACCGCCAAAAATCATGGCAAACGTCGTTGTCCGTTCGCCAGCAAGATAAGCACTTGTGGCTTTCTTGCTGGCTGTTCGGATTTTTGTCGTGTCGGTTCGATTTGTTTGCTTTTGGTGGGACTCAGCCTTCGGGTGCGAGTCAATCAACAGTGAGTCGTTCACTTGAGCCAAGATTGGATTCGAGTGTCCGATTTGCAAGAGAGTCGCATCAGGACTCCATTAGTCGAGAAACGACGATCCACGGCATCGTCTAAAAAATTAGATGATTCGCTTGACTGAGAATCCCGAGCCGCTACGATCATCTAAAGAATTCGTTGATGGGGCGGATTACTTAGCTTTCTCAAACGGGGTTTCGATATGCCGCGGAGTGAATCTGATCACCCGACGGAGCTTGAACTTGAGATTCTCAAGGTGCTTTGGCAGGAGTCGCCGCTGTTGGTTCGACAGATTCGGGCTCGCCTGGGTGAAGAAGCCGGTCGGATACTAGCTCACAGTACAGTCGTGACGATGCTCAATATCATGCATCGCAAAGGTTTCGTCCGACGCAAGAAAGACGGAAAGTCATTTCTGTTCTCTCCGAAAGATGAGCGAGAGAACGTCGTCGGAAAGATGATGGGTGACCTGGTTAGCAAGGCCTTTGATGGCTCCGCCTCGGCGATGATGCTTAACCTGTTAGAAACCAACGACTTGGATGTCGAGGAGCTAGATGAGCTTCGTAAACTGATTGCTCGCAAGTCGAAGGAGCTAAAGGAATGATGTGGCTCGACGTTGCAGTATGTGAGCGGCTCTGCCTGAGTCTGCTTCATTCGCTTTGGCAGGTTACCATTCTTGCTGTAGCGGCATGGCTGGTTGGTGCGTGGCTTGGGCACCGAAGACAACAAGCTTCTTACATCGTGCACGTAACCGTTTTGGTCCTTGCATGCTTGTCCGCTCCCTTGAATTACCTGGTTTTGATGGGAGTCAGTGCCGATCCGGGCTTCGTTGCAGTTGAGAGTGCGACTGCTCCTGTTGTCGTGGGCGACGACGTTGTGAATTCCGATTTGCCGTTCACCTCGACGCGATCGATGGCGATCGAAAGTACAACTGATGAATTGAAGACGCCAGCGCCGCGAGATTTTAAGGAGACGCAGCCGGTTTCAGCTACGTTTGATATCGATTCCTTCATGCCTTGGATCACGCTCATCTATTTCTTCGGGGTGGTCGTGATGCTGATTCGATTGACATGGTCGGGGTTCCAGGTTGAACGTCTTCGGCTTGCCTCAAAAGCCGTGACGGAAGGCAACGCCCTAGATGCCATGCGGCGCGTTTGCGAACAGTGGTCGCTTAGACGCCAACCCATGTTGTCTCACGCGGAGACCGTTTTATTCCCAAAAGTGGTTGGATTGTTCAAGCCGACCATTCTTTTGCCGACGTCAGCGTTGACGGGACTCCGCTTAGAAGATCTCGAGATGATTCTTGCCCACGAGATCGCGCATGTAAGAAGATTTGACTTGTGGGTGAATCTATTCCAACGATTGGCCGAAGCTGTCCTGTTTTTCAACCCCGCTGTGTGGTGGTTGAGTCGTCGCGTTAGTACGATTCGTGAGTATTGCTGCGATGATGATGCCTGCTCGGTTTTCTCGGTAGGGCCCGAACAGAACCTGCGTTACGCAGAGGCTCTCTTGCGCGTCATCGACTCACGTTGTCCAGATCTTTCCCAGCCACTCACTGCGCTTGCAGCAACCGGAGGATCACCATCTGAAATCAGGCGTCGAGTCGCACGTCTTCTCGATGAACCGATGAAAGATCCCATTCAAATCTCAAGAAACGGGTTCATCGTTACAGCTGGCTTCGCCTTACTATTCATCGCCCCCATCTTTGCTCAATCACGGAGTCAAGAGAGCGAAACCGATGGCTCGATCGAAACAGCACTTTTGTTTCCCAAGGATCAATCGGTTGGTACGATCTACGTTCGATCGAACATCAACGGAGGCTTTGGATTCGATGACGACTACTTTTCTAATTGGAGTCGCCTTGGCGCGGCCCAAGGTGAGGTTCGCTTAGAAGCCGACCAGCAGGTGCGTCTTGATGTTTCAAAGGCGAGATCAACTGACCTAGCTTTTCTCGATGAATTCGCACCGGATGCGATTGATTGGCTAAGTCTCGAGGGGACGGATGTCAATGACCGCCAGTTGAGGCACGTCGGTAAGCTGACTGGCTTGCAGTTGTTGAATCTCGAATCCACTCGGGTCACGAACTCAGGAATTAAGGAGTTGGCCAAGCTCAAAAAACTTCAAAACCTCAACCTATCAGCTTGGAACACTCACGACAAAGGCTATGACGTCGGGGACGACGCAATGCCGATACTGGCGAGCCTGCCCGAACTCGAAGTCATTCGGCTCAGACGCTCAAAGATCACCGACGATGGACTTGCTGAGTTGTCCAAGTGTAGGTCGCTTCGAAGCATTGGGATCGAAGGCACAGAGGTGACCGATGCTGGTCTTCCACCGTTGTTGAAACTACCGAATCTTCGCTCGCTCTCCCTTGGCGTGTACAGAGAAGGGACTGCTGTGACCGACGAAGGCTTGAAAGTAATTGGCCAAATCGAAACACTCGAGTACCTAAGCCTCTCCAGCACCGAGATTACCAACTCTGGGTTAAAG
>JBCCKZ010000572.1:0-4278 GCA_039027135.1 Planctomycetota bacterium | reverse complement strand
GTCGCGACGAACCATCCAATCGTGCCGATCAGTGCCGCAAGCTTGACTGCATCGAGTTCAATCACTCCTAGGAACTGCATCACAGATGGAACAAGGACCAGACCTAGAGTGATCAGTGAGACGACCTTTGCGATGACGTTCATGAGATGATTCCTTTTGAGAGACTAGGCAGTCGCCTGAATCGAGTTGTGTTTCTGGGTGAGTTTGTTCAACACCAGATAGATGAGGCCACAGGCGATCCAGCAAGGTATCACGGCATACACGGCGAACAGCCCCTGCCATAGGATCAGGTAGAGACCAACAGCGACCGGAAGCAACCAAGCGACTAAGACGCTGATGTTGACTTGCGATCCCGTGCGCAGAGCGTATTCGTCTTGCAGTCCAAACTTCTTCATCAGGTAGAAGTCGACAAAGATGACTGCACCCATTGGCCCAAGAACGGTTCCATAGGTTCCAACAAAGCCGAGCAGCTGGGCTGAGAGGTTGGGAAAGGCCCCGGCAATCGTAGCCACCGTACCGGCCACCAACGTCATCGCCATACGAGAACTCCGCGGGAGTACTCCTTGGAATGCAAGTCCGGCGCGATAAATCGTTGGATTCGCAGTCGTCCAGCCAGCGATGACCACGCAGATGATCCCGGTCCATCCGACGGACTGGAAGGCAAGAAGGCCTGGGTTAGCCACGACTTTACCATCATCAGCGACAGCAAGTTCCGGCTGAAGCTTGATGAGCGCGGCCATCAACAACGCCGCCGAGATCCACGCCATGTAGTGACCCAAAAACATGCCGATCGAGGGCGCCCAACCGGAGGCCTTACTTCGAGCGAATCGAAAAATAGTGAGATCGGACATTCCGAAATGCATCGCTCCATTGCACAGCCAAGCAAACACAACAATCTGCCAGAAGGTAAACTCGCCAGGACCGTTCTTCTCTTGAACGAAGGCAATGGCATCCTGCCAAAACTCACCCTCGGAAATTGCAGCCAAACTTGTCACTTCCATTCGGGCGAGCGAGACAATCCCACAGGCAGCGAAGACCGCAATCATCCAGGGCGCGGCGATGTTAGCGAATTTAGCAACACGCTCGTAACCGCCTGCGGCAACGGCCGCGATGACCACTCCAACGAGCACAACTAATCCGGTAAAGGAAGGATTGCTGAGGCCGAACATGTCGTCGGGCACATCGAAGGTGATTCCAAAGGGTACGCCAACGGCCGATGCTGAAACTGTCACCATGGCACCAGCGAGGAAGCAAAACAACAGTCCGTTGACGAAGTTGTAGAGCTTGACCAACGCTCCGCCTGAGATGCGTTCCAATTGATAGTAGAGCGTTAAACGCTTTGCCATCGCGATGGGAACAACAAGGAACCGCCAAGTCAGGACCGCGAGAAGGTTGCCCAAAAGGAGACCCAATATCAGATCCGACAGGCTCGCACCGGCGGCGAGGAATAACGGTCCGATCATGAACTCGGTGCCGGCGGCATGCTCGCCGGCATACATGCCCCAAAACTTACCGCTTCCAAGCAATGCCGTATCCGGTACCGGTTCACGTTCAAATTCTCCGCCCGAATTTGAATTTTCTTCGCTCATAAATCTCTCTGATGCAGTCCTGCAATGGGGATTAGCTTCTAGTCAAAAGCGTGATGTTCTTTCCTACGCGACAGTCGTTTCAAGTTGTCGCAAAGACTGAACAGCTTTTTCGTACTGGCGTACTCGTTCGAGCCATTGGGCACCAACGGGAACTCCGGAGGATTCACAGTAGTGATTCCAAATCGCGCCAAGTGGCATTGTCTTTTGTTCTTCCATGAGCGCGAGCCGGCCCGTCAGGTCTCCGTCGCGTTCGAGCCGTTGCAGCTGCTCCGTTGGTTCGAGCAAAGCGGCAAGTAGAGCTTTCAAAGCGTTGCGAGTACCGATGGCCCATGCAGCCACACGGTTGATACTGGCATCGAAAAAGTCCAAGCCAATATGGACACGATCTAGAAATTCTCCGCGAACAATTTCTTGCATGATCGCCTGCAACTCGTCGCTGTAGGTCACGACGTGATCGCTATCCCAACGGACGCCTCGACTGACGTGCAGCAATAACTCCGGCACATACATCAGGGCTGACGAAATCTTATCGGAGATCACTTCGGTGGGATGAAAGTGACCCGCGTCCAAACATAGCACTTTGTTTCGTGAAATCGCGTAGCCCATGTAGAACTCGTGAGAGCCGACGACATAGCTTTCGCTACCAATGCCGAATAGCTTGCATTCGACGGCATCAAGTGTTTGGTCAATTGGCAGGTCTTCAGCGAAGATCGCATCGAGTGAACTTGCCAACCTCTCGCGAGGAGCTTTGCGACTTGCAGGCGTATCCTTGTATCCGTCGGGAACCCAAAAGTTATTGACACAGGCGTTCCCCTGAGATGCGCCCATCGCCGCAGCAATCTTACGGCTGGCGATTCCGTGATCGATCCAAAACTGACGAATTCCCGAGTCGGCGTGTGCCAACGTGAATCCATCTGAAGCTTTGGGATGAGAGAAATAGCTGGGGTTGAAGTCCAAGTCAACGTTTCGGTCGCGCGACCAATCCATCCATCCCTGGAAGTGTTCAACCTCGATCTCATCACGATCAACGGGCCCATCAAACTCGCCATAAAGAGCATGAAGGTTGAGCCGGTGCTGTCCTGGAATCAAAGAGTAGGCGACTTCAAGATCGCTTCTGAGTTCGTCAGCTGTTCGGGCGCGACCGGGGTAGTTTCCCGTAACAGCCAGTCCGTCACCAAGGGCTCCCGATTCCCCCTCAAACCCAGCAACGTCGTCCCCCTGCCAGCAATGAACCGATATCGCGACATTTGAGAGCTGTTTGAGCGCCGCGTTTACGTCGACACCCTGAGCCGCATACTGCTCCACGGCAAGTTCAAACGCGGCGTGAACACGGTTTGCACGGTCCATATTTTTCTGTCCTGGGGGCATCTTTCATTCATACGAACGCTCGATTCACACGAGATAGTAGACCCACAGAGACGCCAAAACCTTGACGATCGAACCGCATACTAGCACAATAGTCCCATCAGGTATTGGTTTTCCGGCGCTACGATGAGCCGATAAGTCCAACCGATGGAGAGTTCGCCGCCTTTAGACAGCCTTCGCCGAGTGAAAGTACTAAAAAAGCAGGACTGGTTTCATGACGACGGATTTCCGGTCGTCGTCGAGCGTCGAGATCCGCAAGAGCCGTTTGGTCTGCACTGCCACGAGTTCTCGGAGATCGTGATCATCACCGGCGGCGCCGGAGTGCACATCACCGGCGAAGACAGTTATGAGCTGCAGATGGGTGACACGTTTGTGATTGGTGGAGACCGGCCTCATGATTACTTGAACATGGATCAGTTGAGCTTGATCAACATTCTGTTTGATCCGACCGAGCTACCCATGTCACTTGGCGATCTACAGTCACTCTCGGGATATCACGCGTTGTTCACGCTCGAGCCTGCTTGGCGTAGCCGGCATCAATTCACCAGTCGCTTGCAACTTAATCCGGCCGAGATCGGCGAGACGCTTCGCTTGGTTGACAAGCTTGATGAAGAGTTAAAAACTCGAAAGCCAGGTTTTGAAGTCATGGCAATCGCAGCGATGTTGGAGCTGATAACATTCCTGGCTCGTTGCTACGGCCAATCACGTAACCCAACGAGTAAATCGCTTGTTCGCGTTGGTGAAACGATTTCCCACATGAGACGAGATGTTTCGCAGTCGATCGCGCTCGAAGAACTCGTGGCTATCTCAGGTATGTCCCGGACCAACTACATCCGCATGTTTGAGGCTGCGATGGGCACATCGCCGATCAACTATCTCATCGGACTTCGGATCGACGAAGCCAGTCGCCTACTACGAAGCACTGACCGCAGCATCACCGACATTGCCTTCGATGTTGGTTTTTCCGATAGCAACTACTTTAGTCGTCAGTTTCGAAAAGCTCACGGTCAGTCTCCACGCGAATACCGAAAGCTCTATCGATGAAGTTTCCCCTAAAAAATTGCTTGTTTCGTGAGCCGTGACTCGGATACGAGCGTAGCGAATAGAAGGGCCGGGCAAACACCATTCCCTTAATCATTGGCCTAATCTCTGCTTGGCTGCTCGCTTAGCGATCTTAGCCCAATACCCTCGCGGCTACGCGGTAACTTACCCATGGCTCACTGCCATTGCTTTATCCACCTTGAAACCAATTGAAATACGATAAAGCAGTCTTCAGTAGACGTCATTAGAATGCCATGACAAAAGAATGTCTTTTCTAACGCCG
>JBCCKZ010000571.1:0-4284 GCA_039027135.1 Planctomycetota bacterium | reverse complement strand
CGTCCCTTGTCGACTCCCAGTCATCCTTATCCGCATTGGACAAATAATGAGCTAGAACGAAATCATAAATCTTTCTCGGGACACTGCCCTCGGGAAGCTTGCTCTTGGCTTGATCAGCCAACCAGAACATCTTCTCCTTCGAAGACAATTCCGGATCAACGACCGAAACCAGAGCATGCATGGCCACATAGAATTCAGAGATCCACTGTGAGTCTTGGTAGGCAGTTGTTCGGATGGGAAGATTCGCCATTTCGATGGCAAAATCAGGTCGTGTTGGCGATAGCAAACCAAAGATCTCGGTGGTTAGCTGCGCATCGATCTTCAAGTAGTTCTTATTATTCTCGGGAAGACTCGTTTCCGGCGGCAACAATCCCTTGGCCATCAAATGAAGTGCAGTTTCATTGCTGACCCAGAGGTAGTTTGGTTCTTCAAGCTTGATGTGTCTCAACCAGCCGTCTCTGATCTGCTCGGGATTTAGCAAAGCCGTTTGATTTTGGACCAGTAGTTCCTGGTAGATGTACTCAATGTCAGTATCATCGTCGGCACCCCAAACTTCGCCGCGGGGCACCAAGACAAACTCAATCATCTGCTTGGTCTCTTGGCCTGGATATTTTTGGCCGTTTCGCTTTCCCCAGTCGCTATCGGTTAGAAACGGCGGTTGCTTTCGGGCGCCTTCTGTCCTTAATCCAGTCCAGTTCGCAATGCACTGCCCCAGCCAGAATCCTTCTAGCTTCTCTTGGTAGGCTTCCCGATCAATTGCCAAGATGTCCTCGGCGTGGGCGGATGGCCTGACGAAGCAGCTAAACTGGACAATGAGTAACACGAAAAGGACGATGTGTGAGAGTCTTCGCATGAAAATCTTGACAGGGAGAGGTTTGGCGAAAATTCTTGGCGTGTCATCCCATCATAGGTGAATCACATGTCTTCTGTTGTCCCGTCGTCCTCATCCGGAGAACCCCGTTCGGAATTGGAACATGTGTGGACTGCCTTCGGCGATCAGCTTCGGAGGCGGGCACGCACGCGTTTGCGGCAATTCGGACTCAGTGGCCAAACCGAATCGATGGACGTCTGTAACGACGTCATGGTAGATTTAGCGAAGAGCCAAATGAATGCCGCATCGATTGAAGAAGCGTTGGCCTACGTCAATCGTGCAATCGACAACCAAGTCACCGATATCTTTCGCAGCTTGGCCCGGCAATGCCGCGACTTCCGACGGACGGAGAATTCACCCGTCGAGGACCTGCGGCTTGCCAGCCAGTCTTCAACAGCTTCACAGGTCGCCTTGCGGAAAGAAATCGTTGAGAAAGTGCGTTCGCTGCTCGACGCCAACGACGCTAAAGCCTTGGACCTTATGCTCGAGAACAGGGAATGGAACGAGATTGGTGAAATCCTGAAGATCAAACCAGATACGGCTCGAATGCGGGTGCGGCGAGCCATCGCAAAGGTTAGATCGAACATGCCCGACCAGAGCCTGTGATGCGAAACCCTACCGAAATGCAATCTTTGCCTGCCGGCTTGGAACGCAATGCACCAGCAGCAGATTCAATCAAGGCGGTGGACCATCTTAGATCAGTATTGAGTAGCAACGATTCACAAGGTGATGAACTGGATCATTTATGTGTTGACTTAATCGAACGGAAACGTCATCCACGAGAGTCCTGGGAGCGTGAACTAACGGCGCTCGACTATCGATCCGTTACCACATTGCTTTCCGATGACGAGAAGTTGCTGGACGTCATCGACGCCGATCTGTGTGTGTGCGAGGAATTAAAGCTTCGTCCCAAGATCGAATTCTACTTGAGTTCCTTGCCACAGCTCCGCTCACAGATTCTTGAGCTCGTTCGCTTATGCAACCAGGACTGGATTGAAGACACTTTGAATCAGCCCAATTTATCGGTGCAATCACATTGCCGTGCCTTACCCAGCGAATCAAGTACGATCCCATCATTATCTTTCGATTCACATTGCCAAGAAGACGTTTCGCTTGGAGGATCCGAACAGGCCATAGATCCGAAAGAAACGTACATTGAAGCCTCACTCCGCTTGATCCCCGCACCAGAATGGTTTGAGCCAAAGCAATGCACTTCCGCGGGCCTTAACCATTGGCTTCTCCGTGGTCGCGACACGAAAACGGATCGCCCCATGGCGATGAAAGTCATAGCCCTCCCAGCAGAGCTTTTTGCTACTGCCGGCCAAACGGCTTCGATTGCAACCAAGTTGATTGATCAGTGTGAATCCGCAGCTAAGATCGATCACGCATCTTGGGTCAAACCATGTCTGGCGACCGTGCATCAACGGTATTTCGGCGTAGTAAGGCCGTGGCACTTTGGTGCTCCGCTACCTGACCATTGGTTTGAGATCGATAACATCGATGCTTCGGCAACATGGCGTTCAACAGAGTGGATCGGCAGCCAGTCAGCCATTCAAGCAATTAGCTCAAAACTGCTTAATGCAGCATCGATCATCGATGCTCTTGCAACAGCACACCGTGGAGGCATTTTTCACGGCGCGTTGCATCACAGGAACATGATTGCCCTACATGACGGATCTTGGCATCTCATGGATGCCGGCACGAATGCTCGGGCCATCGCGTGGATTGGAACGGACTCGATCTATCGCCAAAAAAGAGACTTAGCCGATGCCATTCGCTGGATCTCTGGCAATCTTGCGATCTACCCTTGTGTCGGTTTGCAACGTGGCATTGGAACGATGTGGCATTGGCTTCACCTCAAGCCGGAACAAACTCTCGAAAGACTATCGGATTGGTTGAACGCACTGGCCGATCGCGGGCCCTCGATGGTGCCTAAAGAGGTAGATGGCGGAACCAAACGCTTTTTCGGCATGTTTCGATGACGCTTATTGAATGCCCATACTGTGGTGCCGAGTTGCGCATCAAAGCAGGAAAGAGCGGTTCCTTCAAATCAATATGCCGAAAATGTGGTGAGCCCATTCGGCTGATCGTTGACACGAGCAAGCCATCAAAGACGTCCGCGTTCAAACTCAATAATCAGCCCGGTAAACAATCACCATCCGCGAAGGATGATGATGATTCTGAGCAACCGACTCGCATCAGTACCGGCGCGGGACAAGGCGACTCTCGCGGCAAAGAACCGATGGTTTCTCTTGGATCCATTCATACCAATGCGACCGTTGTTATGGACGAGAGCGACGCGAATAGTGTTACCCCAGATGCGAAAACTGTTGGTGACGAGTCAGTTTCCAATCCGGCATCCAACGAATCGGGTGGCACACCTGCACGCATTGGTGGTTACCGCATCCTGAACTTGCTCGGGCAGGGCGCGATGGGCGCCGTCTACGAAGCCAAACAGATCTCACTCGACCGAGTAGTCGCCCTCAAGACCGTTCGCAGTCGAATCGCATCTAGTCCTGCTGCGATGGCTCGTTTCACTCGAGAGGCCTACGCGGCGGGACAGCTGGTACATCACAACGTCGTGCAAATCTACGACTTTGGCGAAGACAAGGGAAAACACTTTTTCAGCATGGAATGGGTTCGAGGTGGGCCGCTCGACAAGTATGTCAAAAGCAAAGGGCGTTTAGACCCGAGAGTGGCAGCGGGCTACATCCTCCAGGCCGCAAGAGGGATCGCTATCGCCCACCAGCATGGCATGGTGCACCGGGACATTAAGCCAGCAAACCTGTTACTCAGCGAAGAGGGGGTCGTCAAAGTGGCCGATCTCGGCCTCGTCAAGATCCCTGATATGCCTGACGCGGAATCAGAGTTTGCCGAAGGCTACTTTCACTCGTCAACAAGTGGCACTGACATGACAATGCAAGGCACGGCGGTTGGCACACCAGCGTACATGGCCCCCGAACAAAACAGCGATGCGACGTCCGTTGATCATCGTGCCGACATCTATTCGCTAGGCTGCACACTTTGTTACTTGCTAACGGGAAGGCCTCCCTTCGGCGGCAAGGAAATTTCCGATGTACTTGCACAGCATGCTCGCTCACCGATACCTGATCTACGTCTGGTAAACCCCAAGGTAACCGACGATTTGCAAGCCATCATTAACCGATCGATGGCGAAATCACCTGATGACCGCTACGCCTCGACCGATGAGATGGCCAATGATCTAAGCGTTTACCTGGGTATCGAAAGCGGTAGTCAATATTCGCCTTCTCAGGACGACGCAGACCGGCTGGAGAGTCTCGTTGAAGAGTTCGAGGCTGCTTCACCGCTCAAACTCCTACGGTTTTTGCCATGGGCATTGGTCTCTTTGACCGTTCTACTATTCACGCTCGCCCCCGTGGCAGGATGGCAGT
>JBCCKZ010000570.1:0-4285 GCA_039027135.1 Planctomycetota bacterium | reverse complement strand
TTCAGTGGTACGAGCGACGACATTGATACGGTGCTTGAAGCCGTGCTGGGTCCAGTCGGCGACGGCCCGGGCATCGAGTGCTTCTATAGTCATCAAATCAGTAAGACGTTGGTTCTCACCCCAGATATCCAATGGGTTTCTCCAGCACGACAACAGGTCGATGACTCAATCGTCTTGGGCGCTCGACTGAATATGATCTTCTGAGGTGAACCTTGTCTTCTAGCGTGCCGTTTGTCGGCTGATATGCACTCTAGAGCGAAAGTCAGGTCTCAGATTTAGAGCCTCCGATAACCTCAGCCGAAACGCGATAGCATCCGGCTTCGACGGGAACCGCGGGCGGGCGCCCACTCGGCGGGTAGGTATTCGGATAGGCTTCTAGTCAAGCCTGAGACGCTTCAGTCTCGATCGCGATTCGATTGATCTGTTAAAACTGAATTTGAAACTTATCGGTCATCACGCGACGTGTTTCGGCAGTCAGTTTGTCGATCGCATTCAGAGCATCGCGGTAATTTGAATACGCATTACCTCGCTTGTATGCGTCGGTGACTCGTTGAACATCTGTTACGGAGTTGTAATTATAGCCCGACGACCCGTAGTATCCGCCGCCTCCGATGCTTTGTGATGCCTTGGTTTGACCGGCTTGGATATTCCCTTGCGTGACCGCCAAAGCATTTCCACGGAGTAGCTCGGCCACGTTTACGCCGTACTGGACCATGTCAGGATCGACGTTGAGTGTTCCCAATTCATCGATTTCGCGAGCTCGCCTGTCATTCCAGTGGGCCAGCGCTCCGGTTGTCTGGGATCGGTGATCGCGAGTCTTTTCAACGATCCCGTTGACTTGGTCGAAGTAGTGTTTCGTTCGGTAGGCCGCTTGGTCTGCGGCACTGCGTTGTGAAAGCTGAGCCGAAGCTGACGCCTGTTCCGCGACGCTTCTTAAGCTCACCAAGCTCAACAATCCATTGAGAGTGGATTGAGTGATGGGGCCCTGCAGCTCGAGTTGGTTTTCCTTTACCGTTGGCTTCCAGCTCAAAACCTCGGGGGCAGCTGCTCCGGTATTCTCAAGGATTTCGCCCAGCATCTCTGCTGCGATGGGACGTAGGCTGGCAGGTGATTTGTCAAAATCAAATCGAACAATGCACTCTTTGAGACTTCGCCTTCCAATGATGACTGATGCACCTCGCATGGAGGCCATGATGCTTCCCACGGATTCAGGCGACTTGGCCTTGATTGACTTCAGATTCGCAGCTCGTTTTGCCAGTGCGACGGGCGAAAATGCACCCGTCGTTTCGATCGCAATCATGAATGAAAGGTAGTCTTCGGATTGCTTGGCGTTGTCATCCAAGTAAGTGGAATAGTTGACTCTGGTAGGAGGAAATAGCCATTTGGAAAGTAGCGAGCGATTTGCAGGACGAAGGATCCCTATTTGATCTTTCTCACCAACGCCCGGAACGAAATACGTTTCGTTATTTGAATGGACCACGGCGACGTCATTAACAGTGTCAACGTAACCGCCAACAGCAGGGGCGAGTTCTTCGGCCGTGACGGGCTCGTAAAGAACCGCGTAACCGGCCTCCCAATTCGGCGTCAGACGCTGAAGGTCCATATCGGCGATGAACCACATCTCACGCACCTTGGAAGACACTGTAGGATCCAGGCCCGCATCGGATAGAAGCTTGTTGATGGCTGGAACATTTGCATAGCTGATCGTGTTAGCCACGTTGGGCGAGCGATCCAGCAACAGCTCAATCTTCTCCTTGTCTTCGGCTAGGGCGAATGCCGGTGTGAGTGTAAGTCCGAGTATGATCCAGTTGCGAAGCTCTAGCATGGTTTTTCTGATCATTGGAGTGGTGGCGAAGTGAAACCGCCGCTTGCGTCTAAACTTGGTGGGTTTGCGTCCGAGTAGGGTAATCGATTTGGGCTTGCCGGTGGAGAAATCAATGAAGGCTGATCCTTCAAAATCCAGGGATTTGACTCCCCCTGCTCGTTTTGTTCGTGCGGCGGACCAGGCATTTCTTCAACGTGCGACAAAGCCATCAGTCAGTGCTCAAGTTTGTCAGAGAATCGGTCCCACGGTGGCAACGACATTGTTCCAGATTCGCCGTGAGAAAGACCACGCTTGGACTTCGTCGAGAGTTACGGTGTCCGATTGAGTGACGTAGGCCTGTTGTCGATCGAATACTTCACGGGTCAGTGCGTCGTCTCGGAACAGAACATCGTTTTCGTAGTTGAGGTCGAAGCTTCGCTGGTCCAGATTGGTCGAGCCAATCAAGGTGAGCTTCTGGTCAATCGTGAGAGTCTTCGAGTGGAGTAGCCCCTCCCGAAATTCGAAGATCTCGACGCCGTGGATGAGCAACTGGCGATAGAAGCCTTTGCTCGCGGCCGAGACGATCCAGGAGTCATTTCGCTTTGGAAAGATCATCGTGACCTTGATTCCACGAATGGCTGCGGCGCACAACGCATCCAGTACCGTTTGATCGGGCACAAAGTAGGGCGTGGATATAACCAGTTCGCTCTTCGCTAGTGCCAACAAGGTTGCAAATAGCTGGGGTGTTGCACCGCGGCGTTCGGTCGGTCCATCTGCGAATAGTTGTGCTGGGAATCCCCCATCGATTGGAGTTGTTTGTGTTGCCAGCGAAGAAGCGATATCTTCATTGCTGTTGAGTTGCCAGTCGGTCGCAAAGAGCAGCTGACATTGTGCCACGATGGGGCCCTCAAGACGCAACATGACGTCTACCCAAGGCGCAAACTTTGGCTTCACACGAAATTCTGGATCAGCACAGTTTTGGCTGCCGCAATAAGTGATCTGACCATCGATCACCGTTATCTTGCGATGATTGCGCAGATCGAGTCGACTGAATAGGATGGTTTTCAACAAACCCTTGATCGGAAGCGCGATGGCGAGGTGAACGCCAGACTCTCGCATCTGATCCCAGTGTTCCGAGCGAATGAAGTCCTTTGAGCCCAGTCCATCCGCCATGGCATGACAGGAAATTCCGCGTTTGGCTGCACGAATCAAAGCGTTCGCAACATCGACGCCGGTCTTGTCGTCGAGCCAGATGTAGTAGAGGCACTGGACACTTTTGCGCGCACTGTCGATGTCTTCGATCAATCGATGTCTGGCTGTCATAGCATCAGGCATCAATTCACCTTGGTTGCCATTGGTCGTTTCAAAACCATCGACCGAAGCCGCTCTAAAAGCCGTTTGATATTCAATCTCAACACAATCTGGTAGCACCTGATTACAACTCCCCAGCAGGTGCCCGCCAACTTCGTGCATTCGCGCGAAGATCTCGTCATGCCGGCTATGCACGCTCCGACCCAGGCTGATCTCGCCGAACAGCAGATACACGGCGACGCCGAAATAGGGTGCGAGTAGCATCACCATGAACCACGCTAATCGCGCGGCAGGGGAGAGGTCATCACGCAAAAGAATGCGTATCGAAAAGGTAATTACCAAGAAGGCATGGACAAACGCAAGGGATTGAAGCAGCCAAGCGATTGATTCATGGACTTCCAGCATGGGGTGATGTTCTGGTGGGTGAATTTTCGGGTCGTGGAGTTTTGGCGCTTCAAAATCTTCACTGTTCGCGTTGGACCTTGGAGCGTTCCAAGATTGCTAATTTTGAAAAGCGGAGCGTTCTAGGATGGTCAACGTTGGTGTGGTGCCTGGCGTCGGTCTTTCTCGATGATCTCGCGATTGAAGACTTCGCCGGGGACGATCGGTTGATGCGACTCTCTGGCATGTCTGACAAGCTGCTCTAGCAGGCCACTGTGATTCGCGGAGATGTTATTTGATTCTTCAGTGTCTTTCGACAAGTCGTAGAGTTCCCATGGATCGTTCTTGTTTCGATAGGCTTTCCATTGATTCATACGCACGGCAAGCTGATTTTTGAATTCCCAATAGAGAAAGTCGTGTTCCAATTGATCTCGACTATCAAGAAGCGTCGGTAAGAACGAGATTCCGTCGGTTGGAGGGCATGCGGCGTCGGCCAGATCTGCGAGAGTGGGCATGACATCCTGGAAGCAAAGCAGATGGTCAGAGACCGCGCCGGCTCTTACGTGTCCAGGCCATCGAACTAGGTAGGGAACCTTGAGTCCACCTTCGTAGAGTGATCCCTTCCCTGCACGAAAACGTAGGCCAGTCGACGGATTGAGGTTGGGTGCGAAGAAACCGTGAGGGCGGTCGTCTGTTTCGAAATAGGATTGGCCGCCGTTATCGCCACTCAAAAAAATGATGGTGTTGTTGTCCAGGGATAGCTCATTCAGAAGGTCGAGGACTTCGCCA
>JBCCKZ010000569.1:0-4297 GCA_039027135.1 Planctomycetota bacterium | reverse complement strand
GTGCGGTTCATGAAGATCCGCCCCTTTCGGGGGTCAGCCGATGTGTCCACGTGAACCGGTTGCCCGATCGCTTGGACCATCCGCTCAGCCGCACTGCTATAGAGAGTGGGGTCATCTCGAGCGGCCTCGAGATAGTCTTTCAGCGAAAGCGTGATACGTTTCTCACGCTCGTAGACTTCGCTATACAACGACCGCAAATCGTCGGCGTCCTTGGCCATCTCGCATACCTCGATGATTTGGAACCATACGCATTATGGTCCCGCGAACAGTATTGAGGCAAGGAAAATCGAGAAAGGTTCGCGCCGCGGAGGCGAGACTGGTATCTCCAATGGGCTAGGTTTCTTTGTTTTTTAGCTCTATCGGTGGGTAGTGTCTTGGCGGATTTTTCACGCCTCAAAAACCTCGATAGACCAGCACGATGCGTCAACCAGTGTGCCGGGAAACTCTGACATTTACGCGTTGTGACTGTATTGCATCATGCAAATTCGGTTCAGCGTTACACGCGGGCAGGATGAGTCAAACGCGACTCATCGCTTCTTTCTTCGAGAAGAAAAAAACTGAGTCAGGATTTTTCCGCATTGTTCGGCGAGCACGCCGTGGGTGACTTCGCAGCGATGATTCAGTCTCGCATCCTGTAATGCTTGATAGAGTGTTACAACAGCTCCGCCTTTTGGGTCCGTCGCGCCAAAAACAACGCGAGGTATTCGTGACTGAACGATCGCACCAGCACACATCAAGCACGGCTCAAGTGTGACAAACATGGTGCACTCTTCTAATCGCCAGTCTTCGATGGCTGCTGCAGCTTGAGTGATGGCGATCATTTCTGCATGAGCCGTGGGGTCCTTGAGAGACTCCCGTTGGTTTCCGGCAGCAGCAATCATCTCACCACCACGCACGATGACTGCTCCAACGGGCACTTCTTCGGATGCCTCGGCTTGCTGAGCCATCTCCAACGCGCGCATCATCCAATGTTGATCAAAGTCGATGAGCGGAGATCTGTCTTCGCGAATCATTCGTCGGCCAAATACTCTTCGCGTCTCTGCTTTGCCGACTGAATCTCGTCTTTTTTCAGGCGTCGAATCCGTATGCCCTTGAATTCGGCCGTGGTTTGAAAGTTGGCCATGCCGATCGGCTTGCAAAGCTCTACTTCAGGGCGCACGTCAAACATCTGCATGGACGGATCCGCTTCACGCATCACATCCACCACGTCTTCATCGTCAACAAAACAACGAATGCCAAAGTCGTCGACGCGAACACGTACTCGATACCACTTGTCATTCTCATACTGGCGATAGAGCGTCGTTGCGTTCTCGCTGGCGTCCATGTAGTTGATACTGCTGATTCCCGTCACACTGCCACCCCAGCCGCCCAAAACCAGAGAGACGCAAGCTTTGTCAATCGGAAAGGTTAAAGCGCAAAAGAAATCAAATCCGTCCGTTCGGCGAGTGAGCAATTCCAGCTCGTAGTTGTTGCGAGGTAATGCACTAAGCTTTGCATCCTCCCAATCGATGACCACGCCAGTCAGTGGATCTCCGTAATCAAGCTCAATAAGAAGTTCACCGTTCGCGGTTTTCTGCGTGACTTCGCCTTCGCCGCCGAATTGCACGGGACGCCAGTCCGTGAGAGGAAGCCAGGTCGTTCTGACCTTGGTCTGGGCTTCAGCATCTTTCGCAGCGTCTTGGCCCAGGGCGCTGGGTAGCGGCAGAGTGCACGCGATTGCACACAACGCTAACAGCAGCAGGCGTGTAGGCTTGAATCGAACGGTTCGCGAATGAATATTCATGTGCCTCAGTCTAACTGAACCTCTCCGGACGCAATGGCGTCAATGAATGCCGGAAGGCTTGGTAGCATGTCTTTGGCGAAATAAATGTCCTCTTCACTCATCCAGTGATATTCGGCGACTTCGCTCGGGTCTGGTACGGGCGTGACGTCCGGGTCCAGGTCGGCCTGCCACCAGGCCAATGTGGTCCCCCAGGGGGTGATCGATCGCCAGCAGAGACGAACCGGCGAAACATCGATCGAAAGTTCCTCTTTCATTTCCCGAACAAGTGTCTGTTCTTCGCTCTCCCCAGCTTCCATGGTGCCACCTGGCAAGCACAATTTGAGCGGTGCGGTAACGTGTCGCGACCGACGTATGATCAGGAATTTTCCATCCCTACGGATGACTCCCACCACGCCCCGTTTGCGTCCAATACGGGATTTTGGCGGGTTGTTTGGTCGTCTCGAACTCATGCGACCACTTTTAACATAGGGTCATCACACACGACAATCGCCACCATGAAAGAGTTGCGAGATAGTGAAAGATCTCGAGAGGCCCGGCGGATCATCGGCTGCCTACGAGATGCCGGTTTCGAGGCTGTGATGGCCGGCGGATGCGTCCGCGATGCCTTGCTGGGTCGCGTTCCAAAGGATTTTGATGTTGCGACGGACGCAACACCCGCGTCAATCAGAGAGATTTTTGGGCACCGAAGAACGCTTGCTTTTGGAGAGTCTTTTGGCGTCATTGGCGTTTTGCGGCCGAAATCGGTTGCGGGGGGTGAAAGTCGGGCAAGGCCGAAAGCCAAGATTGAACCAACGGAGGTGGCTACTTTTCGCAGCGACGGAAGCTACAGCGATGGTCGTCGTCCAGATACCGTTCGGTTTGGTGACATGCGTGAGGACGCAGAACGTCGAGACTTCACGATCAATGGCATGTTTTATGACCCTCTAGACGATGTGCTCCATGACTTCGTTGGTGGATGTTCCGACATCCATGACAAACGCATCCGTACGATCGGCGAGGCGGATCGGCGATTTGATGAGGACAAGTTGAGAATGCTACGGGCCATTCGCTTCGCGGCCACCCTGGATTTCGAAATTGCTAGCGAAACTCTTCATTCGATCAGCGAACATGCTGCAAGCCTATCTCTCGTCAGTGGCGAACGAATTGGAGCCGAGATGCGGCGTGTCTTCGTGGCCGATGGCGTGTTGTCTGCATTGCACAACTTTCTGAAGACTGGCCTATTCGAATCCACGTTGCCTTTTCTCAGACGCCCTGCCGTGGAGCGATTTGCCGGCTATTGGAGGCAGTTGGAATACAGAACGTTTGAAACAGTTGCTGCCTTGCTTGCGATCAACCATTCATCACCGGAAGTCTTCGTCAAGGAAATGAATCGGATGATGAAATTGTCGTCGGAGGAAGTGCGTCGAATGAGGGCTGCGGTTGAGAGGCACTCGGAGCTTTTGGTCGAAGGGGCGCCTTGGTCGACGATCCAGCCGATCGTGGTCAGCCGGGACGCTGAATTCGTTTTGCCCGTGGCCGCGGCTGTTGGTCGAACGGAGGGAAGGGGTTTGTCGACGCTTGAAAACACAGCCAAACGCTTGAGAGATTCGGCGACACCCGTTGATCCTGCACCGCTGCTAACCGGCGATGACCTTCGTATGGCAGGATACTCACCGGGCCCCAATTTCCGCGAGTGGTTGAATGAGATTCGGGCGATGCAGCTGGATGAAGGTTTGCATTCCAAGGATGAGGCGTTGGAGTGGATCGAGAATAATGGCTTTCAGAGTTAGGCGTCGAGAAGACCCAACTAAGGGATCCGCTTTGAAATTGGGCACGTTCCCGATCAACGTTGGCGTGATTATCATTCCGGCTCTCCTACAACCTCTCTAAAGAAGCATTTGATGGACGTTTTTGGTGTTGGCAACGCATTGGTCGATATTCAAGCCCGAGTCGACGATGAAGTCGTGAGTCAGTTGGGGTTTGACAAGGGCATCATGACTTTGGTTGAGGACGATGTTCAGCGCTCCGTTCTTGATCGCCTCGACTCCAATGACTGGAGCCGATGTGCTGGCGGATCAGCCGCGAACACCATCGCCGCCATTGCCCAGCTGGGTGGTTCGGCGGCATACGCTTGCAAAGTGGGTGACGATGAAATTGGGCAGTTCTATGTTTCGGATCTCGAGGGGTTGGGGGTTCAGGTTCACAGCCAGCCCATTTCTCAACCGACGGGCACCTGTGCGGTATTGATTACCCCTGACGCCCAGCGAACGATGTTGACCAACCTATCCGCGTCAACGGCGTTGTCAGAATCGGATATCGATGAGGCCGCCATTGCCGCAGCCAAATACGTTTATATCGAAGGGTATTTGCTTACTGGAGATAACACGAAGGCTGCCGCTTACCGAGCCATGGATCTCGCAAAGAAGAACAACACAAAGGTTGCCTTCACGGCGTCTGATCCGTTCTTGGTCAACATGATCCGTGATGAGATCTGGGATTTGATAACCGGTCCGGTCGATTTGTTTTTCTGCAACG
>JBCCKZ010000568.1:0-4321 GCA_039027135.1 Planctomycetota bacterium | reverse complement strand
CGCACCCAAGGCAAAATCTGCGACGCCTTCGGAAGATGAATTTGTGCTTCGCTACCAGATGCAGCCCGGGGAAACGCTGATTTATGAGGTGACCCATGTCGGAAAAACCAAAACTAGGGTCTCCGGCGAAGAAGAGACGTCAAACTTTCACACCGTCAGCCACCGAAGATTCGATGTGAACTCCAGCGAAGACGAAAAATTCACCTTCGACCACGTGATCGCGCATGTGGAAATGACCCAGCAAACCGGGGACGCCGACGAACTTCGGTGGGATAGCGAGAGCGGGGAGGAAGCCCCTTCGATGTTCAAGCAAGTCGCTTCGCAAATCGGCGAGACTCTGGCCACCATTCAAATCAACCCACGCGGCCAACAGGTCGAGCGAGAAGATTTCGGCGGTAGCAAGGCGAATCTCGGAATGGGCGAACTAACGCTCGCCTTTCCTGACGAGCCGGTCAGCTTGGGCGGCTCGTGGAGCATTCCTCGAGAAATAAAAGTAAGAACACCCGAAGGTGAGGTAAAAGAGATCAAGATCCAGGAACGCTACACGCTCAAAACGGTCAAAACGGGCGTAGCAACGATTGAGGTCAGAAGCGAACCCATCACGCCCATCTTTGAAGAGTCCATCAAAGCTCAAGTTGTCCAACAACTCAGTGACGGCAAAATCCGGTTCGATATCGATGCGGGACAAATGCTCAGCAAAGAGCTCTCATGGGATGAGACAGTTGTTGGATTCCAAGGTGCGAACAGCCTGATGGAGTATCGTGCGAGGATGACCGAGCGGCTCGTCAACGATGAGAGCGAAGTGGCGCTCTTTGGGCCCGCATCGAGCCGCCGCTAGACGAAAGCTCAGTGATTCCGCTGGGTGCTGAACCACCAGCAGTCATTTGAGAATCAAGATCAAGAGCATTTTGACGCTCGATGCCAACTGAGCGTTTTCGACCAACGCGGCGCTATGCACTTCTACGGAATAAAGTCGTTTCCCAATGATTCTCGAGAACGCCAAGGACGCTACGCAACCTCTGATTCATTAGGGTGTCACGTGATGTTGGGAAGTCTCGATTCACGCACACTTGTTGTCCCCCCATCGTTGGTGGTCCTGATTGTTTTGAACGAATCAGAAACCAAATCAAACGTCCATTTTCTGCTAAAAAAGACGTGATCCACCCGGCTTCACGCTGAAGTAAATCCGCTGCTTCATTCCACTTAGGCAAAAAAGCCAGGTAAATGCGACATCGAGCCAGTATCTCGCTTGTCGCTTTCTATCGATGTGGATAGGTTGTGGTCTTGACAAACTTCATGAGTGTCAAGGGGTTGTCAAGTCACATGGATGTTGTGACGTAATTCATTTCGGCGGCAATGCATACTATTAGCCGTCCCTGATTCCAAGAGTTCCCGCATCGGCTCGGTTGGATCAGCAGAATCTGGATTGGTTCGAAGATGATCTTCGGTGCAGTAGATACTTGGTGGGTGCAGGACCAGATATCACCACCTTCGGGAGTCTCTCCTGAAACATCACAAATCGAGCATTCATATTTTGTTTGAGGGAACGTAAATATGCTCATCTTGACGCGAAAAATTGGACAATGCATCTCGTTTCCTGAGCTAGGCATTGAGATCCAACTTTGTCGAACCAGTAAGCGAGGTGGTTCGTTAGGTATCTGGGCCCCGCAGTCGGTCCGAGTGGTCCGCTCCGAATTGGCGGATAAATTGCAACCGTCACCGGGGAACGAAGAGGCCGTTCATAGCCTCCGGAATGCGCTCAATACGGTTCTGCTGACCATCAATACGATTGAACGACGACTCGAACAACAACAGCCTGTTGATCGCACTTTGATCAGCCGTGCCATCGAGGACCTCTCGGCAATCGAATCGGAATTCACCCGACAGAGAGAGAAAGCTGACGCCCCAAAGCTCTCCGAGGAAAATTCAAAAGCAGCGGAGGCCGCGATCTCGATGAGGAAATTCGTCGAGGCGGCAACCGCCTCGGCCAGATCCAACCGTGAAGACGGAACGGCGCCAAAGCAGGCTCGGTGTCGCGCGATGTTGGTTGAAGACAACCGAAACGAGATGTCTCTGATGGCTGCAATCCTGCGAAGCGAGGGTATCGAAGTGGTGACCGCCATTGATGGAGAATCCGCAGTTACCTATTTGCGCAGCGGAATGCCCCGGCCCGACGTGATCCTGATGGACATGAATCTTCCCGGAATGTCGGGGAGTGACGTCATCCGAGAAATTCGGGCCGACGATACGCTTCGTTCGATTCGAATGTACGGCGTAAGCGGGTCTTCACCCGATGAAGCTGGGGTTACCGTTGGTGGCGAAGGCGTCGACCGATGGTTCCAAAAGCCCGTCGAGCCAGCCAAGTTGGTTGCCGCGATCTCCTAGCGGGTTCGAGATCAAGAGTCGGTTTGTTAGGATCCTATTCTCCCTGATTCGCCACTCTTTCGATGCTTCGAACATGTCGGCCGCCCCTCGCGTGTTGGTCTTACGCGCACCCGGAACCAATTGCGATGAAGAAACCGCTTTCGCCTTTGAGCAAGCCGGTGCGGTTTGTGAACGACTTCACGTCAACCGATTGACCGAAAATCCCGCGGTCGGTGATCGCTATCAAATACTTTGTTTCCCCGGCGGATTCAGCTACGGTGACGATATCGCCGCCGGACGCATCCTTGCCAACCAGCTCCATAACCATCTTGGAGAGTTCGTTGATACCTTCGTGCATGGGGCCGGTGATCGTCTGGTCTTAGGTATCTGCAACGGAATGCAGATCATGATGAGGTTAGGTGTTCTTACTGGGGACGCCTCAACCGATGATGCATCTCCAGCCACGCTTACCTGGAACAACCACGGCCGTTTCGAAGATCGCTGGGTCCACCTCGGTGTTGACCCGAAAACGCCATGTGTTTTTACACGTGGTATTGAATCGATGTACTTACCGATCGCGCATGCTGAAGGGAAGTTTGTCGCCAAAGACGCAGAAGTGCTCCAGCACTTGAAAACAGAGGGCCGCCTCGCTTTGCGATATGCAATGCCCAACGAATCTGAGGTCTCAGACGAGCTGCTGCCTTTTCCTCATAACCCCAATGGAGCCGACCTTAACGTAGCCGGTGTTTGCGATTCTTCGGGTCGCGTTTTTGGCCTCATGCCACATCCCGAGCGTCACATTCATCCAACACACCATCCGCAGTGGACCAGGCGAAAGGACCAGCCCTCCCACGGTGATGGGCTCGCCCTCTTCAAGAACGCGGTCGAATGGTTTAGCTGAATTCGTGCCCAGGCTCTTGTTGGATGTTGCTACCTTTTGAGGTCGCTCCACCTGCTCTGAGATCTTGCCGTACTCAAGTCAATGACTGCCTTGGACGAGTTCGATCAACCGAATAGGGCCTAATCAAAACGCCTGTCAGACAAGATGATCTATCGATCCTAAGGCTCGATGCTCTTCTTTATCGTCGCGTAGTGATCTCTACTCGCTTTTGACCTGCGAGGGCCCAAAGTGCACTGCACAGGCATCGGTCTCACAAGATTTGCCTGCAATCCGATATCGGTGTTTGGCAACTTGGTGATATCCCCACCGCCAGAGCCCGGCAGTTCCCGGAATGTGCAAGATCGGCATCACTAACCACAACGTCAGAAGACGACGAGACAGGTATTTCACCGCTTCGGACCCTCCGTGCTGCGTTCCATTCTGATCCACGATGTACATCTGCTCCATCAGCTGATCGTGACTCAGGTTTGGATATCGGCTCGCCACGCGGGGGTCGTGGAGCGACAAAAAAGCCAGTTTTCGGCCTAGATCCAATCGATGAACCTGCCGGACGCCCGCCCGACAAAAAACGCAATCCCCGTCATAAATCACCACATCCGCTTGGACGCGATCATCAGGGTCAGGAAGGTCGTCGGGGTTGAGTCGATTCGTCATCGCACTTGAAATTCATTGCTTATACTGAAAGAACCGTGGAACGTCCCCTTCGACCACAATTGTAGCTCACGCTAAGCCAAGAATCTTGAAATGGCTGATCACCGCCAGAACCCGACCTATCGAGCGGCATCCTCCGAGAGAGGAACTTCCAGTGATCGAAGCAATTCGGTCATTCAAGAACGTTTGCGGTCGGCGCGTCGACGCGTGATCGCCGGGCATCTGGGCATCAGTCTTTCCGTCGCCGTCTTTGTGGGACTGGTAGTCGCGACGATCGCAATTGGGCTACGCGGGATGTTTGTCATCGAGGTTGATGACACCCTTTGGAGAAGTGGATGGATTATTGGCTCTTTATTTGTTGCTTTCGTCGCTGCCGGCATTGCGACTTATTTAAAGATGCCTTCG
>JBCCKZ010000567.1:0-4325 GCA_039027135.1 Planctomycetota bacterium | reverse complement strand
CTCCGGAGAACACTCTCCATTGGCAAACCGCGCGACCGGCGGCTCTTTGTAAATAGCAAGTTTATCCGTGGCATTCGTGTGACGCCCACTGATGGTTCCAATGCCAGCAATAGAGAATGGATTCCACCTTGTCATAGATGAAATACCAACCGTGAAATCGCTCAGCGTCGCCAACCTCGTTGCACCATGAGATCGCATCCGATCCGGTGGGCAACCACCAAGAAGGCGGAGATCCGTCTGGCGTCCACGTCGAAGGGTACTCTAACTTCGGTGACCAATTGCCTTCGTTTCCAGAGAGTACGCTGGCGACTAAGAGTTTCCGATCCGCGTCGGAAATCGCGATTTGCCACCATTCATCCGAACCGTCTCGAGTTCCAACACAATGGTAGTTGATACTCGAGCCGCCCTTCGGGTCCAAGCCGGTCGACATACCACTGTTGCGATACTCATCGTACGTTAGGTCTTGAAGCGACCATTCGCCGCCGAAGTCAGGTGTGCAACCAAACATCGCGAAGGTGCACGTGGCAATGCAAAGTTTGAGGCTCATTGATTGCATGGCCCAGTCCAGATAGCGGTGGGGTTGAGTTAGGCCAAGCAAAAGATCAACGACTCCGAGGCTTCCAAGTCCAACCAGTGGTCCTGACTTTTATTGCCAACGGTGTCCCATGAGTCTCTAGTCATGATATCCAGCCCAGCGGCGGCTTGCAGGCGAATGGAGCGGAATAGCAAAGGCGATCGTTGTTGGGATCAATGTCCCAATAAAGACACAAAAACCCGTGAAAATGATGCCGAAGACTAGTGCCAACGGGATCAAAGGATCGCTTGGGAAAAATGGCAGTGCAAAGAGATATGCCCCGGTGTAGAGCGAAAGCCAATTAAGCCATGGGCTACGCGGATCACAAACGCCTGTCGCGAAGCCACACGCCGTAAACCAACCGAGTTGAGAAACGAAGTTTGGATCGAAGGTGGCGTTGCCAGAGATTAGTGACTGCACCTTCCACATCATCATTCCGAGCACTAACGCAAGGGTCGAGGTAGCGAAGCAGCGAAAGTCAAGGAAGCGACGCTTAATAGGCTTCGGTTTCGTATCTTTACTCAAGACATCATCGCCGGGCGATCGTTAAGGGGCCACGCTAATAGGGTGATCTAGAAAACCGAATACCGGAACGGCTGATATCACGTGCACGGAGAGTTGATAGTCCATTGCAAAAGTGCCGCAATCCGTGCTTTCCTAAATGTTGTGGTTCTGGTCCTGCTGTAACACCCAGCGACTCGCTGACGCCGTTGATTCGAGCTTTCCATTCAAGCTCCTCGTCATTCAGCGAACGCAGCTCTCTGAGGACCGCTTGTCGAGTCGCAACAACGGCGGGTTTTCAGACCGAACGATGGCGTGCCATTCCGCAAACGTGTTCCGCATTTGCATCTGCCACGCCAAGTAATCAGAAACGAGAGCCGCAAATTCGCGAGCCTTGCGATTGTTGGGAATCCTACGATCCTCAAATCTACGGCGCACTGATTCGATGGTGGTCTTAAAGTGAATGTCGGCGGCGGCAAGTTTTTCGACGTCAGCTTCTTTGCCAAGAAACCAAGGCTCCATGGCACGTCCCCATTGATCACCAGCAATAGTTAACGCTTCGGAGTCGTCATAGAGTGCAATCACGTAAGCCTGCTCCGCTGACATCTTGCGTATGCCGCGCTCACAGCCAATGACCACCGAAAAGCAGAGAAAGATGGCAAATGACGTTGCGTTTTTCATAAACTCGTGGCCATAACGTCGGAGATCAGCGCGCGGCGGGAGTGGGCATTGATCTCGCGAGAAACTGCACGACCGCCGCTCCGATGCATCACATTGCTCTGATTTTCTTCATGTTAGTCAAAGTGAATGACCACTGGTTCGTCACTTTCGATTGACTCGCGAATTGCGAGTCGGAGGTCATGCAAGCAATAGTACTGCCAACCAGTTCCCTTTCCCCACTTGGCATCGGTAGGATCAAGACCTCGGTCCTCGTCGATCTGTGGGGCGTTGATAGGCTCAGGGTTACCGAGCTCCGACCCATACTGTTCGTAGAGTTGATCGACCGGACCAATGAGCTGTAAGGCGACATCGGTGTCAATCAGAATGTGGTCTTCCGCTGCTTCAAGGCTCTCTTGGAGAGGAGCGATCACAGATCGCAGGAATTCTTTAGGTTCCTTTTCGGATACGCACTTTGGCAACGCGTCGAAGACTCCAGAAATTGCAGATCCCGATTTATCGTCTCCGGAAAATTCTCCACAAAGGATGTAGCCACCGGCCATTTAACTTTTGCCCTGGAATTGAGATAAAGTCTGAGTCTGACCTGGGTCGAACGGAAGATCCGACCGACCAAAAGGTGCTTTCGGGGCCTCAGCGTCCGAACCGATCGTTATCCATTAAACAGGTTCTTCGATCTGTGGGCCATGCCCATCGCGAAGAATGAGTCGCGGGATAGCCCACCCGTCAACCACCATTGGGCGGAAGTAGTCAGTCCAACGGGTGCTGAATTGAGCGTTTAGGATCCAACTAGCGTAACCCGGTGCGAGGTTGGTTGGGCAGCCAAGCGTTGCTCGCGTAACGATGTCACCCGTAGGACCGATCGACACCTCGAGCTCAAAATCACCGGCAGTCGCGGGTTTCAGTTTTGCGCTCCCGGCCAGTTGATGCGTCATGCGGACAACATCAGAACAAAAGTCGTTCAAGGCTGTAAACGTGGAGTCACCATGGCCTACCGCGCGAGTTGATCCCATGCGAAGGCGAACCGAGCAGTCGTAGTAGGGCAATGCTGGATCACCGTGGCGGCGACGAGCACAAACCGTCAGATGATTGCTGGAGCCAAGTCGGATTTTCAGTCGTTGTGGAACGCTCACGGGTAAAACCGTTCAGAGAATTCGATTCGGATAACGGGGGCTAACAACAGCCCGCCGCGAAAGACTTTCCATCGCGAAAAAGGTTGACTGGCGGCTCTGTGTGTGTGGCTTGGTAAGGCACAAAACCGTGAATTCAACGAAGGTTATCTAGCCGAACCATCGTTGATCACCGCCATACGCGTAAATGATAAACGCCGACAGGAAAGTAGCCATACAACCAATGGGTATGGCCAACAGCCAGGCGGTATGCAATCGACGCGTCAATGAACCCCAAGCAACACAGAAGCTCCACGCGACCCAAACTACGGTCATGATGCACGCGATGCTGACACAAACGATTTCGTTGATGTCAGGAGGTCCGACAAATGGTTCGTCGGCAACTATCCAACTCCCAAGCGGCAGTAGCGGCATCGCCAACAAAATGCCAGAGACACGTAGCCTAGTCGCCAAGGATGATGAAGCCGCTCGCATCTTGCATGGCTCCAGGGCGTCGTTCGCTGTGCGGTAGGGGCTGTCGCTCATTCGATGGTCGCATGTCAGCCCGAACAACGATTGTGACGCGAGGGCGGTGGTAAGTGATTAACCAGGCGTAGCCGGCGACCACCGCCGCTTATGGTCACTCCGCAGTCAAGTTTAGTGACTTGAACATGCGGGAGCCAGCTTGCAGCTCAGAGCAACGTTCAAGTCAATCAATATAGCTGCGGACGCCAAATTTGTTCTGGGACAAATAGTCTGTGCCATGCCTTCTGGACTTTTCAGTTGGCAATATCGCTTGCCTGATCGCGGACGAATCACCGCCGCTGCCGCACCAGCAATGGGCCATCGGCTCGCCGCTAGATGACGACTATGCGGAGACCTTCGCCGCGATCAGGTTAGGCCGACTGACTAACGAATTCTCAGATGATGCCTTCACTAAAAGACCATCCATAAGCACTTCGCGGTGCAGCCGGACCTCAAGCGAATCAACCAAAGTTTCTACAACCCATCGAATGTAATCCTCGACCTCATGAAGTCCAAATCCATCGTTCATATCGGCATCGACTGGGCTGACGCCAAGCATGATTTCCACATGATTAAGACCGGGGGCCAAACGGTCTCCGGAGTCTTCAAGCAAGAGCCACAAGCGATCCGCAAGCAAGTCGAAGCTTGGCGAACAGCCTGCCCGGACGCCCTCTTCGTTCTCGCCATCGAAACATCCAAAGGAGCCCTGATCAACGCCCTACTCGAGTACGACGATATCCGGATCTACCCGATTAATCCCAACGCCCTGGCTAGCTATCGAAAAGCATTCGCTCACGGCGGGGGCAAGAATGACATCGTTGATGCTCGGTTACTCGCTCAGTTTCTGTTGCTACACCGCGAAAAGCTGAGGCCACTGCAGCGTGACAGCCAACTTACACGGCAGCTCGTCACATTGGCCGAAGACCGTCACCGTTTGGTCG
>JBCCKZ010000566.1:0-4328 GCA_039027135.1 Planctomycetota bacterium | reverse complement strand
GGACCACCGGGACCTCGCCCGCCGAAACCAGGCCCACCGCGATCCTGCCCACCGCGATCCTGCCCACCGCGATCCTGCCTACCGCGATCCTGCCCACCGCGATCCTGCCCACCGCGGCCACCGAAGTCAGGTCCGCCAAAACCGCCCCCAGGAGGCCCGAAGCCAGGACCGCCTCCGCCGCGACCGCGGCGAGGATTTGCCTTCAAATGCTCCCTCGCCTCTTTTCGCTCCTGATCGTTGAGCCAACCATTTTTGTCAGTATCGAACTGTTCCAAAATCTCCCTGTCTTGGCCACCAAAGCCCTGTGTCCAAGCAACATCCGGACTTAACTGGGCGAGGATGAACGTACTTATACAGAGCATTCCGATTCGGGACGGCATGAGCTTTCACTCGGTTCGTGGAGATTGATTTCGCCTTTGCAGCTATTGCTGGTAACCCGCTAGTTGCATCCAAAATTCGAAACCGCCGCGAGAAACGCGAGAATCTTGGAAAAAGACACACTTGCTGCGCCCCAATCAGCTGGGCAACACAGCCTTTGAGCTCGCTCAGAGAACTTGTCTTCGTCCGCGATCAGCCCAAAAGGCCCTCACGGGCATTCCTCACTGAATCCCAATCCACCTCTCCGACCGACTTGGCCAGCCAACTCGTGATGAGAACAGAATTTGCTTGCGGAGTACAGCAAGATACATTCTCATGAGCATACGGGGCGCGCCCCATTTAACCATGGCGAATCTCTTTGCCTTTCTTTTCAACTTCGGGGGACGATTGATGAACGTTGGTGTAACAAAGACCTTGGGGATGATCGCGATATTCGCGATCGCGATGCTAAGCGACAGATGCTTGGACGCGGCCGAGCTGTCTTCAAGTCAGATTGACTCACCATCACACCGGCAGATTCGGGTGATTAAGGCACAAGTCGATGGCAATCCCACCACTCTTCACAGCCTAATCAGTGATGCCAACGGACGACTGCTGATCGCGGTAGGCGGACAGCAATCCTATCAGTCCATGATGATGTCTGGCGAATCGACCCCGACGAAACAGGACGGTCATATATTGCAGATTGACGCGGAGGGTAATGAACTAGCGAGATGGACGTTTGACATGACGCCTTCCGCAGTCACCGTCTCCCCCGACGGCAAGATCTTTGTCGGCGGCAGCGGCAAAGTTGTCATGCTCGACGACAAGGGTGGGATCGCCAAAGAGGTAGCCTCGCCCCACATCGGAGACCGCGAGACATTTGCAAAACGAACGATCGAGGCCCAGCAGAGGCTAATGCGTTCATTCTTGAGTGAAGAGAATCTCGAACCTCTTCGTGAGATGGTTGAGCAGCTTGAAGAAACACCGGAGGACGACCGTTCAAATATTGAGAACGCGCAGCTCAACGCCGTCAAAATGCAGCTCGAGCAGATGGAGGCCATGATGGGCGAGAATGAGGAAAAAGAGGATGACGAGTTGGAGATCGATCCCATGATGGAAATGCAAATCGAGCACGCCATGTCAGTCACGTCAATCGCATCCTCCAAAGACTACATTTTTGTTTGTGCATCCGACCCGAGCAACGGCGGCTATTCAGTTTGGCGTCTTGACCAAGACTTGGATCCGGATAGCACCGAGGTTGTGATGAGTGACTTGCGAGGCTGCTGCGGACAAATGGATATCCAGTGCTGCGATGAAAAGCTCATCGTGAGTGAGAACAGCGCTTTTCGCGTTGGCGTTTATGACCTCGAAGGTGAATTGGTTAGCAACTTTGGCAGCCAAGACCGCACAAGCAAGCAAGGCTTTGGAAGTTGTTGCAATCCGATGAACACCCTTTCGCTTGGTGACGGAACGATCCTTGCGGCTGAATCATCTATCGGGCACATCAAACACTTTGATCTCGACGGAAACCTAATCGCTTATGTTGGCAAGGCGCGTATCGGCGGTGGCTGCAAACATTGCGCAATGGCCTACGACAGCGAGAATGACTTGTACTTTATGCAGTCCGAGGACAACAACGAGATTTGTGTGATGGGGCGAATCGATCAGTTTCCAACAACCGATTCGGAGAGAATGCTCGCCCAGCGTCAAAAGAACTTCTTGAAGACATTCGCGGGGACATGGTCAAAGGATGGAAAAGCTGCGAGTGGCGGCTTGGGGTCCTTCTTTGGTGTTTTCTCCGGCTCAGAAACGTCCGATGAGGATTCCATGTATCCCATGACGAGCTGGACAATCAATGAAAACGGCTCGACGAAAATAAATAGTGGCCAGTACGCTGGATTCATGGACAACGCAACGATTGAGCTGCTTCCGACTGAAGAGGGCGATTCCGAAAATACTCACCGCGTCTCGATTCTTGAAGAGCAGGTCGCATACATTGACGCCACACTCGTCATCAAGGGTGACTCGATGGCCATCGATTTCGGCCAGGATATGAACCTGACGTTGGTGAAGGTTGGTTCATCAAAAACTGCCAACAAAACCGAAGTTGAAACGGTTGCAACAACGACCTCCAATGACATGGCAGATGTTGAAGTCGGAGGCATCGCCTCAGCTCTTGAAGGGTTATTTGATGAGTCCAACACCGCCACAACTGCTTCAGGCGGTCCCATATGCGACGGCGATAACTGCGAGGACGGAGCCTGTGCAACCGCCAAGGAAGTCGCGGTGACCCATTCAGGGATGTCTCCGCTGGACGCCTTCATGATGGAATCCGAATCTGACGTTGTCGCTTTCCAGCCAGAGTTTGAATACAAACTCATCTCAATGAAGGAGCTTGGCGATGAGCGTGAAGCAAGCCTTAACGAACTGGGTGCGGATGGCTGGGAATACTGCGAGAAGCTCGGGCGACAATTGATGTTCAAGCGAATCAAAGGCGTGAGGTGATTCGATGAAGCTTCAAACCTTTCATCTTTTTGTGCTTGGATTGCTGCATACTGCCGCGACTTCGGTTTTTGCGGCGGATCAAAGCAGTCTAAAGTTGGTGGTAATGGATCCGCTCAGTAAGCCGCTATCATGCGATTGCGTTCGTGGATACGCCCAACGTGACTATGAGGTACTAGCAGCACATCTCGAGCGGTCGATTGGCCATGATGTAGATGTGGTGTGGCATCAGTCACTCGGTGAGGCGATCAAACAAACCAATGGACAGGCCGACATCGTCATAGGTAAACACTCGATGGTCGTGGCTGATGGCAAAGCGACATCGCTTGCACTGCAGCCGGTCACGCAGTTGACCGACAAGAAAGGCGGCACGACTCAGCATGGTCTTATCGTCGTTCGATCCGAGGACTCAGCACTCAACCTAGCCGACCTGCTCGGCTACGAGATTCTTTTTGGCCCGGTTGAAGCCCAAGAGAAATCGGGTGCGGCTGAAGCCGCGCTTCTTTCAGCGGGGATCGAGACAAAGGGTAAGAGAAAGCGATTCGGTGCTTGCAGCGAGGCTGCCACGGCGATGCTTGAGATGCCCTCAAGTAAGTCAGTTGCTGCGGTGATTAGCAGCTACGCCGAGCCATTGCTCAAAGGCTGTGGTTCAATACGTGAGGGAGAATTGCGCGTGGTTGGCCGCACTGACGATGTCCCCTTCGTCACGGCGTTCATCAATGAAGACCTTCCGACTGAGCTTTCAGAAAAGATTCAAATTGCGATGCTGGTTGCCGGAGCGGATCCGAGCTTTCGCGAGTCGATGGAAACGCTTGTTGGCTTCGTCCCCTGGAAACCTCTCGTTCGACCTAAGCCCACGATAGATTCAAAACCTTCAGCCTCTGAATCCGGTGCTCAATGGCGGCAATTTCGAGGCAATAATCGAGATGGTCTCGTGGACTGGCTGCCCGATTTTCTGCCCAAAGACGAAGAGAATCTCGCTTGGTCACAGACCCTGCCTTCGGTTGGTTATGGAGGATTGGTTGCATCCGATGGCATCGTTGTGGTAAGCGGCCGCGATGCCCAAGACCAGTGTGACACTTTCTTGGCGTTTTCAGTCAAAGATGGAAGAACGCTTTGGCTATCGCAATATGAATCCACCTCATCATTCGACTATGGGAACACGCCTCGCGCGACACCTGTCATTTCCGGATCCGATGTATTCACCTTGGGCGCCGCGGGAGTGATGTCATCAATGGACCTCAAAACGGGGAGCTTGAATTGGCGAGTCAACCTCGCCGAAAAATTGGGTGAAACGTTACCAACATGGGGTTTTTGCAGCTCGCCTTTGCTCATCGACGAAACGATTTTCCTTCAGTTCGGTACGAAGGAGACTCTTGTCGCCGTGGATGCGAATTCGGGCGATATTCTCTGGACTGCTATCGGTCGGCCAGCTGCCTACTCTTCGTTAATGCCGATGAGCTTTC
>JBCCKZ010000565.1:0-4335 GCA_039027135.1 Planctomycetota bacterium | reverse complement strand
GACCTCTGATTTTTTTTACCCAAGCAAAAGACTCTAAGCTCTCAATGCTATGATGTTCTTCAAGAAAATCACCGCCTGTCGGAAATGCTGCTCGCACTACGTTCGAGTGTCGTTGCACAGTCGAAACCCAAGCGCGTTTCAGCGAGTCAAAATTCTGACTCGCCATATCGCGTGTGCTTCGGTCGAGAGGTGACAGCATCGCCCTTTGACTATTCCAATGTCTGTCGCTTCGAAATTCCAGAGAGACTGCGTCCGCCGATCGCCGAGGGACCTAACTCGATGACTCCATCGATCACCACACGAAAACCAAACCAACGCACATCGATATCTTGCAGCTCCTGATAGCGATCGTAGGTTCGGCAGTACTCCGGCGGATGGTCAATTCCACCACTTCTGATGACTGCTCGTTCTATTCCTTCGCTGTCTAGCCCGTTGGGTCGAAAGCGATTTTCGATGGGCGACAGGGGATTCCACCAGACTTCTCCAGCCTGGAGCTCGGCTTCATCAAGAGGATTCCCTTTCGTGTAGAAGTCTGGATCATAGCTATCCAAACACCATTCCGTCGCGTTTCCGTGCATGTCGTAAAGGAAGAACCGGTTGGGCTCTTTCGTCCCCACGTGCTGCAATTGCTTATCACTGTTTTCTCGGTACCAACCCACCGGCTGGATCGCGGCATCAAGGTCGAATGGATCCAAAATTGTCTTTGCCACCTCGGGATCAGCAGGAGGATGAAAAGGCAAGTCAAACCCTGCGCGGCAAGCGTACTCCCACTCGGCTTCCGTAGGTAATCGCGAATCCGTTAGATCACAGTAGGTGATGCAATCGAACCAACAGACACCAGCAACTGGCACGCATGGGCCTTGATAGTCCGTCCTCGGAATGCGTAGCGCTCTTCCTACTTGATCCCATTGTGATCGGGTACATTCAAACTTGGAAATGAGAAACGGCCCGACTCCCACAGTATGCCGGACTTCATCTGTCTTGCGTCCACCGCCCCCATCAACTGTTCCCATCTCAAAAACACCACCCGGAAGCAACACGAATACCGAGCCCATGTCCTCACTACACAGCACTCGATGCTGATCATTGACGTGAGGCAAGAAGCCCCGACGAAGATCCACGAACTCCCATAGACCAGATACAGGGTGCTTTCGAAATGGAAACAACCAAGGCAGTCGAGTTACCCGCCAATCCGGGTGAAATTCTTTCAGATCCGCTTCTAACTTCTCCCATTGAAGAGTGATCTCATCAAGAGTCGGAAACCGCTGTTGCCAACTTTCTGCTGAGTCGATGAAACCATCGGTTTCCAAGAACAACTCGAGATTGCCGACGAGTTGACTCATCCTCTCGGCATAGATCAACTCGGACTCCTCCCCGGAACCCTGATTGGCTTCCCTTACATATTCCGGTTGATCGTCGACCACGAGTCTAGCCCGGGTGAGCCATTCATCGATGGCCGATCTTCTTGCCTCGATAGGAATCGTTGCCAGATCAGGGAACTCATTCTTGAGCAGCTCAGCCTCATAAGCTGCTGCCAGACGTCGGAACTTATTGGCACTGCGAGCTGAAGTCCTCGCCGAGATGGAAGAGGAAGCGACTGCGAACAACAAGGTAAACAGAAAGCTGGCCGCGATAACTGACGCAAACTTGTGACGTCTGACCAGCTTCGTAAATGCCTGAACAAGAGTGGGCCGACTCGCGTTGACGGGCTCACCAGACTGAAAACGTTCAAGGTCTTCAGCCAGATTTAAAGCTGATACATACCTCTTTTGCGGATTGCTATTCATCGCCTGGTGAATCACATGATCCAAGTCACCCTTAACGATTCGAAAAGCCGTTCGAATATCCGTTCGACGCTCATCAGCCGCGTTCGTCGCACTTGCTTGTGGAAGAATAAAGTGAGTCGATGGAGGTTTCAGAGACGTAGATCGAAGAAACTCGGCGAGATCGACGCCGGACAACCCGTCGAGCGCATCCGGTTCATGAGGACTCTGTCCCGCAACAAGTACGTAGAGCACAGCACCAAGCGAGTAAACGTCCGCCAGATCGTTGACTTGCCTCGTTGTGGGATCCGCCTGTTCAGGAGACATAAACATAGGCGTCCCAAGAAGCTTCCCGTATTGCGTCCGGTGGGTTCTCTCCACTTTCGGACTCATGGGTTTCGCCAGTCCAAAATCGATTAGCACAGGACGCGGCTTCGCCTCTTCGTCAACGACAAGAATGTTGTCGGGTTTCAGATCTCGGTGGATGACGCCTTCTTGGTGGGCGTGGTGAATCGCTTTGCAAACATCGACAAATAAGCTGATGCGACCGAGGATGTCTTGCCGCTTTGATTGACAATAATCATCGATCGGCACTCCATTGACATACACCATGACGAAGTAGGGGCGCCCCGTCAGGGTCGACCCTCCGCTTATAAATTGAGCAATCGAAGGGTGGTCAATCTCAGCGAGTGTCTGCTGCTCTGATTTGAATCGTTTCAACACCTCCTCGTCGTCCAGACCGGGCTTGAGAATCTTGATGGCAACTTGGCGTTGAACCGGCTCAAGTTGCGTTGCCTTAAAGACAACTCCGAACGTTCCCTCGCCTAGCTTTTTGCCAATTTGAAAGCCATCTAATTGGGGAACGCCGTTCTCGGTTTCCTCAGGTGGAATGATTCCCAAACTGCGCCAGTCAAGGGATGAATCGTCCCGAGGAGAACCAGTCCCCTCGGGACTCCCGCCGCCGTTGGAGCCTTGATTCAATTGCGTGCCCTGCAAAATCTAAACGGATAATCATTTCGCGGCTTCATTGCCGCCTCGATCACTGCCTAATTTTACGTGCATCCACAAATCTTGTTTGGTGAATATTGCGCAAGGCCGCCAATTTTCCAGCAAGAAACCTCTATTGGATGAAATCGTCGGATTCTCTTCGCATCACATCCAGCGGCGCACCCGCCAATTCGTGGGCGGCGACCGAAAACGTGCTGTAAACACTCCCCAGAATCTTCCGACACTGGGATAGGCCGTATAGGTCGACGACCGCTTCACACATGCCTTCTCGGCTATCTCGGTTCCGAGCCGACTTCGAAACAAACCAGACTCGGTTTCCAAAACGCTTCTGCAATCGCTTCTCTTCAAGTCCGTCATCCGTCGCGAGGAAAAATCTCACCGCTGGATCTTCATCGATCTCGCGCTGCATCGCAATTTCAAACGCCGCAGTCGTGCTAGATTCAATCGATGCGGAATGATCAGTCCTTCGCACGTGAACGCCGACTTCATCGCCACTGATCCCCAAGGCTTCAATTCGCCTCCTAAGCGACACGACAGGCTGAAACATCCCGTATCGAGGCATGGGCGAACCAAGAAATCTGAACCACGACGAAATAATAATCCTGCGTTTCGTACCGAGCGTTGAAAAATCAAAATCCTTCGCAAGATGTTCTTTGATCTGCGGTTGAGAGATGTAAATGTCGCCGAACGCCTCATCAAAATCAGCGGGAAGAATCTCTTTAGCTGCAGCGTCCCAATGAGGTGCCTTGAACTGACGATCGACAATCGAAACGAACTCGCTCGGGCGTTCAAAGAGGTGGTCAAAGCGACAATTGAATTCGTGCAGTCGCTGCCAAACCATGTGCAATGGACGATCAAGCATTTTTGCCAGCTCGATCGCTGAATCCATCGCTCGAAATCGGTTACAAAGTCCGCCGCATGGATGAATCACAATCATTACAAAATCATAACCAAGTGGATGCACTCCATGGCCAAGTTCGCGATCACTGCCGCAAATGGACAACTCGGCTCTCGCATTATCAAAGTCTTGATAGACCAAGTTGGTCGAGAAAACGTGGTTGGACTTGCACGATCACCCAGCAAAGCCGCTTGGCTCGATGTTGAAATCCGACCCGGAGACTACGAGGCTGGTGAACAACTAAAATCTTCTCTCGCTGGGATCGATGCCGTTATGTTGCTCTCAGGGATGGATGCTCCCGAGAAGCGAATCCCCCAGCATCGGAATATCATTCAAGCCGCATTGGACGCGGGCTGCCGAAAAATCGTCTACACCAGCATCCAGGGAGCCGAATCAGAAACCGGTTTCTCGCCGGTCGTTCAAAGCAATCGCCAAACGGAGTCAGATATTCGTGATTCGGGTCTTGAATGGTCCATTGGTCGCAACGGAATCTATATTGAACCCGACATTGATTACATCGAGACCTACAAGCAGCTCGGAGAAATCGTCAACTGTGCTGGAGAGGGCAAGTGTGGCTACACGACAAGAGACGAACTAGCCTATGCCTATACAAAGATGCTTACCCAGGACAGTAGCAACGGGCAGACACTCAATCTTCACGGTGAG
>JBCCKZ010000564.1:0-4337 GCA_039027135.1 Planctomycetota bacterium | reverse complement strand
GGAACTAATCGCTACAAACAACACCACCGGTCCCAGCGAACGAAAGAAACGACCGGACGACGCAACTATCCGATCCGAAGTTTGTTTGTCAGGTTCCTTGAGCAACCTTTAAAAATTCAACCACCCGAATAAGCACTGGTGCGTTCTGCGCACTGTTTTTCATGCAATGTCCATCGTAGCCTCCAACACGACGCCGGTCCCCGACGGTTTTGCGACCTCCGCGACACCAAAACCGGTTCATCCCAACGTTAAGAGCATTCCCGAAGGGAAAGTGATGATCGTTGATGATGAGATTTCTAACGTGCTGGTTGTAAAAAAACACCTTGAACGGGCAGGGTATCGCTCATTCGAGACTACGACGGAATCAACCGCCGCACTGTCACTCCTGAAGTCAAGCGAATCCGACCTGCTGCTACTGGATATCAACATGCCTGGAATCAGTGGTATCGATATCTTGCGAGAGATGCGAGCGGATCCGCAATTGCATGAGATTCCCGTCCTCATTCTCACAGCGAACACCGAGGACTCGATCAAGTGGAACTGCCTCGAACTCGGCGCAACTGACTTCCTTCTAAAGCCAGTCGATGCGATGGAGCTCGTTCCGAGAGTTCGCAACGCTTTGATAGCCAATCTCAATCGCAAATTCCGAGAACAGTACGCTGCTGAACTTGAGAGAAAGGTGCATCAACGCACGGTCGAACTAGAGAACTCTCGTCGTGAGGCGATCTTTTGTTTGGCACGGGCCGCAGAACTCCGAGACAACGATACGGGAAACCACGTCATTCGAGTCGGTCGCTATGCAGGCATCATCGCCGAAGCACTCGGCTGCCCCGATTGGTTTGTTCTCGATATTGAAGTGGCTGCCCAGCTGCACGACGTGGGAAAGATTGCCATCCCAGATTCAATTCTTCTCAAGCCTGGCAAGCTAGAACCTCAAGAGTTCGAAGTCATTCAGAACCATGTCAAACTAGGCCACCAGATCATCAAGCCATTCACCGGCGCCGACGCAACCAGAATGTGCGAGCACGTTAGCGCCGGTTCGGAAATGCTCCGCGACGGTAGCTCCTTGATGAGGCTCGCGGCCACGATCGCACAGACTCACCACGAGAAATTTGATGGCTCGGGCTATCCCATTGGACTTGCCGGTGAAGACATTCCTCTTGAAGGTAGAATCGCTGCTGTCGCGGACGTCTATGATGCTTTGTCCGCCGAACGCCCCTACAAGAAAGCACTGCCAAGAGAAAAGTGTTTTGAAATCATGCGTGAAGGACGGGGTAAGCACTTTGATCCAGAAGTCCTTGACGCGTTTTTTGCCGCAGCTGCAAAAATCGTCCAAGTCCAATTGGAATACATGGACATCTGTGAGAAGCCCGAAGCACCAACGGTCTAACAGACTCTACGGTACCCGAGCCGTGCCCCGAATTTGAGCAAAGCAAATGAAAGGGCCGGGCAAACGGAAGTCCCGCCCCATCTTTCACTTCATCCCAATCTTGGTTGTCTCGAAGCGACCATGCCCCGTGCATTCGCGGCTACGCCGCATCCGGCCCATGGTTCACACCCAACCGCACAATGAGTGGATGGGAGGTGGGAAATCGATCGATCAATCCAATGTCCGATAGGTCACAATTTGGACTGAGGTGATTGTCGCACCCGCCTCCGCTGAAACCACCACTTCCGTCTTCGGCTTCAGAAATTCAATCGGAAGCTTCACATCGACCGGTGCAAAGAACTCGGAAAACTCAGATGCATCACCCGTGTCCAATTTCACTCCATGCCCGTTCACTTGAATCGCCGGCGTTTGCTGGATACCGCCGTTACGGTGCAGTCCAACGACAAGCTCAGCCGACTCGAGATCGGCTAGTCCACCGAGATTGACGACAAAACCAATCGGTTCACCTGAACTCTTGACGGCAGTGTCTAAAGCATAGTGCCGGTCCATTTCGACAGATCCGGCTGGCTGAAGCTTGGAATTCAGCCTGAGCCGAATGATGGTTGTTTCATTGACGTCAACCGGAACCGCGGCTGCGTTCACGGTGTGCTCGGGTTCAAAAACAACGTCACCTTTGTGATAGTTCAACCGAGTTTGAGTCGCTTCCGCTACGTCCACATCACCTACAACGCTGCTGAGATCGACGGCAATCTGTCTGCCTCCCATGTTTGTGATCGCGAGCGAGATTCGCTCACCGTCGTGAACCGCGACCACATCGAGCCAATCTCTATCGAATTCAACCGGAAGACGACGACCATCAAAGTCACGCCATAGCTCAAAGTAATTCGCCATCGTCGTCGGCTCAAAATCATCGATCACCCGATGCCTTTGGCGATCCTGCTTCGGAGTGAACGCTGCATCGCCACTGAATGGGTTCCAGGACATATCAAGGAAGATGAAAGGCACGAACAACTCAATCTGATCAGGTCTCAGCATGGACTTGTTGAGGTAGGCATTCCACGCCATCAGCCTCAACCAGTTATCTGATGGCTGGCGGCCGTTCTGCAAGGAACCACATTCGGTAATCAAGATTGGAAGCACGTTGTCGGCCTTGTGCATGTGAGCACGCAACATATCCAGGATCGCTTCGTACCTTCCTAACAAATAGTTGGAATAGCCCATCCCTCGACGCTCATGCGCACCTAGCATCAAAGCGTTCTCGTAGAAGTGATGGGAGAAGAAATCGATATGGCCGCGAGTTTCCTCAATAAAACGTGCTTGGTTTCGATACAGATCAAAGTCTTTGACTTGAAGCTGCATATACGCAGACGACGGACCACCTACCTTGGTATTCGGCGCACGCTCGTGAACGGCATCAGCGACGCGATTATGAAAATCTGCCAGCAGTCCCCATCCATCAATCCCTTGGCTTTCCTTCCAATGATGGGCCCACTCGGACTGCACACTGCTTTCGTTTTTGACTTCCCACCATTCCGAGGTGTAGCCCCCGTCTCTGATTTGATCCTCGACATAGGCAGCCGCAAGCTCGGCGGCATCGTCAAAATACTCTGGCTTAGGAGTTCCACGTCCTACAAGCGGAACAGACATGAAGTCTGGCCAATCGTTGAAGCAGTAGGCGAATGGCTTCGTCTTGTACTCTGGGATAGATTTTCGATGTCGAAAACCAGCATCGTACTGATCAAAGAAGCTCAGATCGGCCGCACCTGGCTTATCTTTTCGTTCCTTTAACGGCTTCCAGTTGCCCAAAGCCCTGGTGATTCCCGGCTTGAATTTGAATGCCCCACGTCCCGGGTAGAAGTTTCGTTCCAACGCCCAACGTTCGAATGATTCATCGTTGATACCGGGTGTCTGATGCATCCGGAACCAGCGATCACGTTGCAGGTCCGACGTTCCACCAACAACCAACTCGTGATCAACGTCGATGTTGATGACAACTCGTTCTCGTGGAAACTCCGAACCAAGATCACGATAGGGGATCGTATCAAACTCAGGCGGAATCTGTTTCTGCGCGATGAAGACGAGATCATCAATGCCACATGTCGCATCAACATCTTTCATGAGGAACCTGATCTTCATTCTCGCTGGCGGCTCATCTGACAACGGAATCGAAGGCATCTGGACTCGATAGAAACCCTCAACCTGCTGACTGCGAGGTGGTGCCTTATCGGGTGAGAAAGGGAAGACATGAACTTCCTTGACTCGATCGAGGCCACGTCCATGAAACGCAAAATGGCGAAAGAGTCCTGCGACACGCTCGGCACCCACCGGAAGCACCACATCATCGCCGTGCTTGATGACTCGCGACTCGTTTAAGATTTGAACTTCCTTGAGCCCCCGACTACGACCTGTACCTACGTACTTCGTTGGCCGACCTTGGACAAAATCATCAAATAGATAGTCGTGAATCGCCTTCTGGTTTTTGCCCTCTTGGCTGAGCTCTAGAGCGAATAGACAGTTCGCGGGAAGGATCGCGAGAAGAGCGAGCAAGAAAAGTCGTGTGAAAGTCATGAAACAATGCAGAAAAGACAAATGTGCGTGAGACAGTGAACTGACGAAAGGTGGGAAACGCTTACTTGAAGTTACCCTTGATGCTTGGCTTGTAGCCCGCGTCGAGCGCTGGTTTAGGGACAGCTTCCGAATAAAAACGATCACGTCGCTTGTGATAGTCGATGTAGCCAATCAATCTGCCAGGCACGTTAGCGTTATTCCAAGCTTGCCAAGTATCAAACATCTGACTCGCCCGCTCAGACTGCGTACCTAGCAGATTCTCGGCTTCCGCCGGATCGCTCACGGTCGAGTACAAAGCGGGTTTCGGACTGCCACCGTTGCGAACATGCTTCATCCCGTCAGCAGCCAATACTGACCAAGTTTGGCCATCACCACCGCG
>JBCCKZ010000563.1:0-4341 GCA_039027135.1 Planctomycetota bacterium | reverse complement strand
TCTGGCGTACGGTGGAGCGCCTGGATTAAAGCAGGGATCGTGCGCCGATTCTTGGCTGCCATCGGTACTCCTCGTTGCGATCCCGGTCGGTGACCTTGAGCTCATGGAACGAATTGATGCTGGCGAGCAGCTCGAAGAAACGCTCGAGTGCACTTAGGAAGATATACATGTCGCCTTCGCTCAAGAAGTTGCGGCTGTACACACTCAGATGGGTCTGGATCCCGCGTACTGGCGATCCGCGAAACAAGCGCTGTACCGGTCTGGTTGCCTCGATCCTCATGCCATTCATGATCTCGCGGGTCTTTCGCTCAGCAACCGCGTCAACCCGGGCCAAAGCATCGTAGGCTTTAACGATGCCGGTGAGCGCTTCTATTTCCAGCGTGGTGCGGTAATTGAGACTTAGGTTGGAAGTCATCCGCCATAAGTAGTTCGCATCTGTCGGTTGCGGAATGTAGCGCGTCGGTTTGGTGATGTTCTTGAAATCCGCAAAGCCCGGCGAAGTTGAGGTGTGGCGGTGGATGTCACCGGGATTCAACGCTTCTGGTAGCGGTCCATTGGTAGCTCGCAGATCGATTGATAGCACTTCTTCAGCGGCAGGTTCGCGAGTAAATGGCTTGAGTGACAGGTAGGTCAGAACCTTCCCGTCGATCTCTCGAGGCTCGAGGCGGGTGCGAAAGTAGCCATAGTATTTGGCCTCTTTGTTTCGTTCCATAGACTCGAACTTGAGGTACTCGGCAGTTTCACTAGAGCCCGGGAATAGTGCACGCACCGATTCCACGTTAAATAGCTCGGTGGAGCCGGCGATGCGGTTCTCCGGTTCTACCAGGTAGTCAGTTTGAGTGTGTCCAACGTTGATCGGCCGGGCCGCGCAGGCAAAGAGGTTCTGTGCGGCAACGCAGTTGGGGCTGATGGTGGTCGGGGCCAAACGCAGCAATGTGTCGAAGCGTCGATTGAAGTGCAGGCGTACAATAAGACTGTCCGTCGCTACGTCACCGACTTCGGCGAAAATCTTGTCCAGGCCAAAGAGGTCGAAGAATTGAAACCTTTCGGGAAAGCAGAAGTATTCCTGCAGGACACGGTAGCCAATGTGTGTGTTGTCGGCGTCGGGAATTACTGGCGGGCCTTCAAACCCGGCTGGTTTGAAAGCACTGTTCGGTAGTTCGCGTTGCAAGACTGGCGTTCCCTCTTGCAACAAATCCACTTCGATGCCCACCAAATGCCGCATCATCCATAGCGTCAGGGTTTGCGCCACCTGGGGAGTCCCATCGCCGTAAACGAATAGCCGTAGGTGAGTCAGAGGATCGCCGATGAGAATCGGCGCGGTTTGATTAAACCCGACTTCTAACGTTGCACCGCCGGTGCGGTCGATTAGGCGCACGTTCTCGGGTTTAAAAGGCACCACAGAGAGTTCCTCCGTGGTGCGAAAGGTGCACGGTGCGCCGTCGACAGGAATCGACTGCACCTCGGTACCCTTAGGAAGAGCTGTGATGGGTGTCCCCGGCAGCGGACTGAAGTTCATTACGGTGCAGGAGGGCACCGGTTGTAGTACTTGGGGCCACCAGTACGCCAGGAGTCCCTGGGTTAACTCCGGGAAGTTGTCATCGATACGCCGCCGGATTCTGGAGGTCAGGAAGGCAAAGCCCTCGAACAAACGTTCTACATCCGGGTCGTTTCCGCGGTGCGCCAGAAACGGAGCGAGATCGGCATGCTCGTCGGCCACCATGCGTCGGAATTCATTGAGGTACGCCAGCTCGTCGCGGTAGTCTTGCGCGCTCATCTGTCAGTTCTCACCGATACCAGGTTGTCCCTGTCCATCACGGTGCGAAGCTGGATAGTTTGCAGCCCCTCGTCGATTGCAACCTGACCGGTGACGCGAAATGCGAACACTTCGTGCTCGGTGCCGAGATAGGTGACTTCTGGTGAATGCAGGCGGGGTTCGAACTGCTCAATCACATATTCGATCTCGCGAGTCACCTTGCGCATCTGCTTCTCATCAGTACTGAAGCGCCCGGAAAAATCGGGTAATCCGTAGTCAGGCCGTGCCTCGACGGTCCCCTGACGTACGCTGAAAATTTCCATCAGATGGGCCTGGATGGACTCGAACACGTCGTCTGTGCGAAGCGCATAGCTACGTCGGCGACTACCGCTCTGGGCGGTCTCGAGACGCTCGAAGAGCCTTGGTCTTGATCCGGACGGCATGAGGTTGAAACAAAGTGGTTAGATCACTCAGTGCTTTCCATTTTGGACACTAGCGACAGGTCGAAATATGCGCCCATGTACTTAAATCCGGGGCGCAATCTGATCCCAACTTTGTACCAGCCCGGATCAGTTTCGATGTCTTCCACGCTGATCTTGGCTTCACGAAACGGATATTTCGCGAGCACGTTGTCGGGCGCGTCGTCGGCAGCGTGTACATATTGTCGAATCCAGTTGTCGAGCTTTGACTGCAACTTGGCGCGACTGGTATTTTTGCCGAGTTCTTCCTGCTGCAACACCTTCAGATAGTGTGCAACCCTAGTCAGCATGAAGATGTATGGCAGCTGGGTGCCCAGTTTGTAGTTGGCCTCTGCCATACGACCTTCTTCAGTGTTGGCAAAGAACTTGGGTTCCTGGGCTGAGTTGGCACTGAAGAACGCGGCGTCCGCTTCACCCTTGCGTATATCGAGGCTGATGAAGCCCAATTCTGCAAGCTCGTAGCTGGTACGGTCCGGAATGATCGTTTCAGTAGGGATCTTCTGCTCGACCTGACCTTTCGACTCGAACAGGTGCACGTTGAGGTTGTCAACGCGGCCTCCACCCTGAGGACCGATGATGTTGGAGCACCAGCGGTATTTTTCGAAGCTTTTGGTCAGGCAACTAGCGAACGCGTAGGAAGCGTTTCCCCACAAGTAGTTGTTGTGATCCTGGCTCACGTCCTCGGAGTAAGCGTATTCTTTGACCGGATTCTGCTCGGGGTCATACGGCAGACGCAGAAGGAAGCGCGGCATGGTGAGCCCGATGTATCGAGCGTCTTCCGTTTTGCGAAACTCACGCCATTTGGTATACCGAGGTGATTCGAAGGACGCCGCGATGTCCTTCAGATCGGTCAACTTGGAAAAATCGCCGTCCATGTTTGGGAAGAAGTCCGAGTCTGCAGCAGCGATGAATGGTGCATGAGACATGGCAGACACGCTTGCGATGCCCCGCATCAGCTGCACGTCTGGATTACTCGGGCTCAGCGAATAGTTGCCAACAATGGCACCGTAAGGCTTGCCGCCGAATGTGCCGTATTCGGAAGAGTAGACGTGATGGTACAAGCCGGATTGTGGCACTTCGGGCGAATCTGCGAAGTCTTCTGCCAGATCTTCTTTACTGACGTTCAGCACATCGATTTTGATGTTCTGTCGGAAATCGGTGTTGTCGACAACGTATTTGAGACCCCGCCAGGCCGACTCTAGCTCCTGAAAGTCTTCGTTGTGCAGAACCTCGTCGATTTGCGCTCCGATCTTTTGGTCGATTTCCGCGATCATGGCGTCTGCTTTCTTGCGGTCCAACGTCTCGCCGGGTGAGAGGTTCTGCAGGACCTGTTCGATGGCCGTATAGGTTTCTATATAGCCGTCCTGGCCGCGTTGAAGCCCGGAGAGCTTAGCAATCTCCGAGATTTCGTCGATTTCCTGCAGCTCGTGTTGAGAATCCGGCCGATTGTCTGTGCTTTGATCGCTCATGTTGTCCTCCTTGGACTATCGCAGTCTTTGGCCGCGATCACTTGTTGCGTAGATCAAGTTCTTCGAGAATTCGATTGCGCGAAGATTCGTCGCTAAAGATTTCCTGCAGACGCTTACGGAACTCAGGTGTTTCGAGCAAAGGTCCTTTTAGCGCGACAAGCGCGTTTCTTAGCTCTACAAGTTGTTTCAATTCCGGTACGGACTCGGCGACTTGTGGAATGAGGTTGTCTGGCTTGAAGTCATCAAGGCTTTCGAGTTTCACGTTAACCGCGTGTTCACGATCTTCCTCGCCGGTAAGCCGATCTGGTACCTGCACCTGCAGCCTTAATCCCATCTCGGACATCACCTTTTTGAAGTTGTTCTTGTCGACGCTGACAATCTCGCGTTTTTGAACCGGCGTATCGTCGTCCTTCTTGGTGTAGTCGCCTATCATGAGCATCTTTAGAGGAAGCTCATTTTGCTCGGACATACCCTGGTTCTGATCGATCTTGATGTTCATTCGGGTCTTTGGCGCAATTGATTGATCAGCCACAGTTTTTCCTCCCTAGCTTCTTGTTAAACAGTAACCCATCACTATCGGCATTAAGTCAAGTGCCTTAACGCGGGAGTTTGAGCGCCGCCGCGGGGTCCAGACGCC
>JBCCKZ010000562.1:0-4355 GCA_039027135.1 Planctomycetota bacterium | reverse complement strand
GGGTGAATTGGGGGCCGACGCGACCCAGGCATACGTGGTATTTGGCGTCAGAAAGAATCCTGGAGTGGTGTAGGTATAGTCTCCAGCCACCGCCGGGTTGTTGTCGCCGGTGAACGTTAGGAGAGAACCATCCGGGACGCTATCCGGGACCGAGAAGAGTTCGAGGCTGAATCCACTGGGTGTTCCGAAAGCATCGCTCATTCGCAGTGTGATTGCGTCCAGGTTGTAGCCCAGCGGGTTGCTCCCTGTCGTAAAACTGTTTGACAATCGATCGTTGAAGCCACCGGGGTTTACTCCTAAGCCGTTGGAACCACCGTCGCTGGGCTCGCTAAGGTTGGATACTAAATCGGCGGTTGAGTCGCCGGCAAAAAGGATCGAAAGCAGGCAATAGGAGAGGATCGCTCGAAGAATCATGCTCAGGTCTTCCTTCGCAAACGCAGGAGAGGAAATACGTTGGCCCGTGCCGATGGGATTGCGGTTGCGGCCGCGATGACGGCAAGAAGTGGTTCCCCCATGAGCTCTTCTCCAGATGAGTGAGTTTGCGGGATTTGTGCCGATGGGCACGCTCTGCGATAAGCTGCCGACCATCACCCAAGTTCTTTCAGGTTTCCGCTGAGAATCTCTGGATTTCTCGCCGCCGATGGGAATGAAAGTCGCGCCGATACCATCGCTGCACGTTAGCGACATGCGACACAGGTTTAGACGTTGCACGCCACAGCATGTGCTAGCCCGCGAAACGCTGCCGCCGATAGCCAACACCGACGAGCGTGGCGGTGAGAGCGACGTAGACGAAGCTGGTTGGCTCGGGGACGGCGGTAACACGGGACCATGTGCCGGTGGCCGATCCTTCGGTAAATCCACCGCCGTCAGTGCCCAATCTTGCAAAACTGCCTTCGGGACCGAACCTGCCAATCGTAGACGTATAGATCAGTTCCAAGTTGGGATTACCGGTGACGTCACCACTAAACGCCAACGCCCAATCCGTAATGTCCCCCGCTCCATCGAATGTGAAGAACCAGCTGGACGGAAAGAAGGCGTCGTCCAATCCTGCGAAGGTGAAGCCTGGATCGCCGCCAATGGAGGCTGAGAATTCGATTGAGGTGATATTGCCAACACCATTGAGAGTGCCGGGCAACATCGGCGTGTCGATCGTCATGGTGCCCGTCACTGCATCCGCGGTGGTGAATGGTAAACCGACGGTAGTGAAGTTCGAGCCGGTGTACACATATGTGACGAGGTCAGCGTTGGCTGACGGCAGCGCGTTTGAAACCGCGATGGCGAAAAGAAGTTGTTTCCACATGGGTTCTTCTCCAGGTGTGTGAATCCGCGGGTTCGGGCCAGAGCACGACCCTCCATAAACCTGCCCGCCATCACCCGGGTTCTTTCAGCTTTCCGCTAAGAATCTCTGGATTTCTTCGATGAGGAATAGATTCAAACGCGACGCCGCCGCGAGGCGACGAGTAGCCCGCCGAAGCCCAGCACCGCGAGGCTCGTCGGCTCGGGGACGACCGTCACGAAAGGGCCTGGGTCGGCGGGAGATCCCAAAACATCGGGGCTGGAAAATGAAAGGAACAGGTTGCGTGCTTCCAACGGCGTCGCGCCGTTGCTCGAGAAAGGTCCGTCGATCGAGGCCTGGAGGCCGCTAAACTCAAATATGCCATCGGGCAGTGTGAAACTGAAACCGATCAGGATTTGCGAGCCCTCATCACGGACAAACGCGTTCTGAAAAGTCAAAGGTGCCGACGGGCCGTCGCCACCCAACAACGACGCAGCAACCGTGTAGATCGCGCCACTGCCGGGAACCGTCGAGCTGTCCCTTCTCCATTCTGCGCTAAAGCCGACCGTGATCGGTTGAAACTCAGCGGGTGGGTTCACACGGTAAGCCTGGCCGTCGGGCAGGCTCGCTTGGATCGCGATCGTATCGAAGTTGCCCAGGTCAGTCGTGATATTTGGGCCGGTCGCAATACCGCTATCCTGTATCGAAGTCAGGCCCGTCTCCGAGTCATAACGGTGTGTCAGGGTTTCGGGTAGAACCAAGTCTAACGGAAGAAGCGTGGCCGCCATTGCCGGGACAGGCAAGCCAATGAGAACGCATGCTGCCATCAAGACTGTCATTCGTAGAGATTGCATCAAACAGATTCCTTGTGACGATTGAATTTGCTTCGACGACACATGATCAGCAGACTGCCCAAACCCAGCAGCGATAGTGACGCCGGTACGGGGACGGCAGTCGCGCGGACGACCGTGTTGAAAGTCGTGTTGGTGGTGGCGTCGATCAGCTCCGCATCAAATACAAATCGGTGGCGCGTTTGCTTGCAACTAACCGAATGAATCAGCCCATGGGGCAAACTAGGACAACGGCGAAGTGTAGGAATCTCATCCGTTGCTACACCAAGGCGAGCGGGGTAATGGGTTTGTCGCGTTCGGAGCATCGTGCAAGCTCACCGCAGGTTCTTCTGAGGAGCGGACGCGAGGCGAACTACTGACAATTGGTGCTCCGCCGCCCGGTTCTTTCACGAAAAATGAAAAGTATCCCAAGTTTTTTTGGGGGAATCACGGAAGAGAGCGTTTTCAAACTTCTCGAGTCTTCATAGCGGAGCACTTGATGATGCTAACGTTTAACCCGCATTTATCGACAGGCCGGTGAGTGCCCGGAAGTTGAACCTAAAAACAATTCGCGACCGGCGATCGGTGGCTTACGCACACCGGCAAGGATTTGTCGCCCGCTGTGCTGGGAGTTGTGGGTAATCGATAGGAGGCGACGAGTCCGTTCTTGTGCAGCCCAGTGCGGGGACTCCTCGCGTAGTCCACTACGATCAACCCGACTTTTTCATCCTGACGAAGCACTGGTCGTATAAGAAAGACATGAACGAATTAATGTCGTTCATCGATTATTACACCTACACCACATGCCAATGATATGGATGGCTTGGCTATTTCCCTACGAACTCGTTTGAATCGAACGTCCCCCGTGAAAACGAGAGGACGCGTGGCTCTAAAGAAGAGCCGCTGCATTAACCAGCCGATACAAATAGCCGCCAACTAATTCGACGGACTTGCCTCGGGACCCATGACGAGCGACTTGCTCTTCATCGGTGACTTCTCCTGGGTCAACATGAACTTGTCAAACTCGAAACCGTCCTCACGCATCGAAAACATAATCGTGTGCAAGCCGGGCTCTTCGATATCCAGCCAAATCTGACCCAGGACACCGGTGTGAACCTTTGCAGTTCGTTGCCTCGAATCCCACTGCCACTGGCCATGCTTTCCTGTGAATTGCAATCTCGCACCGGAGGCGGGCCACTCGCCATCCAAGCCCACGTGCAATCCGTTGTCTTCTGATCCGGTGCAGCACATCCGGATCCAAACGTAGTACCGACCGGGTTCCTTAATCTCGACGGGGTAGTACAGCACGCTGCATTGACCCGGGTTGTTGGTAAAACTGACACCGCCGACAGCGGATCCGCGTGGGTCACGCGAGTGTCCGGCAACAGCTCAATGTAGGCTCCCCCGCTCGCACCTTCCGCATGATTGGGGTCGGGGTCGGGAGTGACCTCCGGTGTCTTGTCGAGTGTCGTGAGATACCACTTTCGATGCTTCTCTCGATCGACCTTATCAAAATCTTCCGCCTCAACGACCACGATGCCGTTGGTTTGAACGGAGACTTTCTTCGCCTTCGTGGGGTCATAATTGAATAGGAACGGAGGTGCCTGATCCGACATCTTCTTGGCGGGCTTTGAAGCCTGATCGGCTTTCGCGTTGGGCTTGAGAATCGCAAGCGAAGTCCATCGTCCCCGCGAATAGGCGAAGGCGTCACCTTCGGGGATTTTTCCGTTTGATGCTGAACTGAATTCGACGCGGATCAAATCGCCCGGGGAAAGTTGCACGGCCTTGAAACGATGATTCACCTTTTTGTAGTCGGTGGTTGTCTCCGGATTCGTGACTTCGCCGACTTTCTTGCCACCAACAAACACTCGATAGCTCGATTCCCCATCGGTCTCGGTGAGCGTCGTCAGAACCAAGTCAAACTTTCCTTTGGGACCTTCGTAGCTCGAAATCGCGGCAGCGAATTTGTCTTGGTATTTCGCCGCATTGATCGCGAGGGCCTTTCGGGTCTTGTCGAAGTAAGCCGGAATGAAATCGCCATCGGCCAACAAATCAAAGTCTTCGATCGCTAGCAGGGTCATTGATCCCTTGGAACTTGATTTCTTCCCAACCGAAGTCGCGTCTGCAGAAGGTGACATGACGGAGGCATAACTCTTCTTGGGATCACCCGGACGAATGACGGCAAGCCAATCGCGTTTGGTATCAGACGGTGGTTCGCCAATCTCAACCGGGCCACCACCTTGGATGGC
>JBCCKZ010000561.1:0-4360 GCA_039027135.1 Planctomycetota bacterium | reverse complement strand
CGATTTTCATAGTCAAGTTTCGGACAAGCCACCGCATTGTTTTTGCCCTCTAGTTAGTTTTCGATGAGGCCACCGAATCGTCGCTGGCGACCCTCAAAACACTCAATGGCACCGAGGAAATCCTCGCGTTCGAATTCGGGCCAAAACCTCTCAGTAAGGTAGAGCTCCGCATAGCTGATCTGCCAGAGAAGGAAATTGCTCACTCGCAGATCTCCGCCGGTTCGGATCATCAGGTCGACTTCAGGAAGATCGCTTGTATAAAGCCGATCGGAAATGGCCTGTTCGTCGATATCGTCGATGGTCAGAGAACCCGCTACGACCTCTTGGGCAATCTGTCTGGTCGCATGCACGAGTTCCGCCCGCCCGCCATAGTCAATCGCCAGCACTAAAATCGTTCCCGTGTTCTCCTGACACATCTCCATGGTGCGATCCATTTCGCGTAGCACGTCTTCTGGAAGGCGGTCTCTCCTGCCAATAACGGACAATCGCATGTTGTTGTCTTGGAGCGTCCGACGTTCCTCGATGAGATACTGCTTGAGAAGCTGCATCAAGAAATCAATTTCCGTCTGCGGACGCTTCCAGTTTTCGCTCGAAAGGCAGTACAGCGTAACGACTTCAATACCAATCTCAGAAGCGGTTTCGCTAACCATTCGGACGGTCGAGACGCCACGCCGATGGCCCTCGACGCGAGGCATTCCTCGGTGGGTGGCCCAGCGGCCATTGCCATCCATGATGATCGCCACATGTCTCGGCAAGGGCTTATTCTCTTGCCGCGTCGATTCGGGTGGCGGCTTTTCCATTATGTGAGCGCGAAAGAAGACTCATCCACAAAAATCGTTTGGGCTCGGTCTGGTCCAACGGAGAGCACGCCAACCGGTACGCCGACTAGCTCCTCGACGCGTCGTACGTAGTCCATTGCCAAGGCAGGGAAGTCAGATACTTCGCGAGCATCATCCAGTGGCGAATTCCACCCCGGAAGCGTCTCGTAAATGGGTATGCACCGACGCAGTTGATCGGCATGAGCAGGGAAGCGGTCAATTCGCTCGCCATCAAGCTCATAGGCGACACAGATTTTGATCTCGTCTAGATGAGCAAGCACGTCCATCATCATCAACGCGAGATGAGTCACGCCGGAAAGTCTAGCGGTGTATCGAACGGCAACCGCATCAAACCATCCGCACCTTCGGGGACGTCCGGTGGTTGTGCCGAACTCGTTTCCAAGTGTACGGATCTTCTCGCCGATTTCGTTCTCTTGCTCGGTGGGGAACGGTCCACCGCCAACTCGCGTGCTATAGGCCTTACAGACGCCGAGTACTTTTTCGATCCAACGCGGAGGGACGCCGGCACCCGCACAAACTCCCACGCCGCTACTGTTGCTGCTGGTCACGAACGGAAATGTTCCGTGGTCAATATCCAGCAGGGCACCTTGAGCACCCTCGAAAAGAATCTGTTTTCCGTCCTCCGCAGAATCAAGAATCTCGTTGGTCGTATCGCCAATCATGTCATGCAATCGGTCTGCCCAAGAAGTGGCGACGTCCATGATGCTGGAAGGCTCCACGCCGGCAAGGTCTTCTTCTGATGCGCCCATCTGTGTCAGCCAGTCCAGCTTGTATTTGGCGACTTGTTCAATCCGCTCGTCGCGGCTTGGGTGGATGAGGTCTGCCAATCGTATGGCGTGTGTGCGTCCGACTTTATCCCGATAACACGGACCAATTCCACGATTGGTCGTTCCGATCGATTCACCGCGAACGGCGGTCGCATTGATGAATTTGTCCTCGGCGATGTGCCACGGCATCACGAGGTGAGCACGCTCGCTGATTTTCAGGTTCGCGCGACAATCGACGCCGCGTTCGGCCAAGCCGTCGATCTCCGCGAGCATTGTCGTCGGATTGATCACTACGCCCGGTGTAATATAGTTTTGCACCGCCGGGTGGAGGATCCCGCTGGGGATGTGATGGAGTTTGTATGTTTCGTCGCCGGCGACGACTGTGTGGCCGGCATTCGCACCCCCCTGATACCGAACGACCAAGTCGAAACGCGGTGCCAGCAAGTCAACTAGCTTCCCTTTTGCTTCGTCGCCCCACTGCAAACCGATGACACAGGTTCCCGACACGATGGATGCCTCTTGGCGAAATTTAAAAGGGATTTTCGGAACGAAAACGCGTCAGCGTAAACCCGCTAAGACGAACCGAAAAGGGGCAACGGTCGCGGCACCCATTCGTGGGATTCGCTACGAATGAGTGAAGCTTCATTTCCCGTAAAAGACGAAGAATCGCCGTCGCATCGTGCGTTGACACCAAGGCTAGCCATTTGCGTAGGAGATGCTGCCGGTGTTGGAATCGAAGTCACGTTGAGGGCATTGAGCGAGTTGCCGGCGAACGCGGCGGAAATCGTGCTTTACGGACCTGAAGCGGTGATAAGGCGAGTTGCCGAGTTGCCGTCGATGGCACCCTTCAGTGGACCGGGCCTTTCCAGGGTGCACGGTTGGTGTGACTTCGAGGTGAAGCTGGAAAATTGGTCGATGGGAAAATTCGATGCGGTCACGGGGCAAGCATCGTTTGACGCATTTGACCACGCCATCAATGATGCGATCGCGGGCGACGTCGACGCGATAGTGACTGGCCCCATCCAAAAGGAAGCTTGGGCGATGGCCGGAATCAACTTTCCCGGACATACCGAAGTTCTCGCTGATCGAACTGGAACAAGCAATTTTTGCATGATGCTGGCCAGTGAATCGATTCGATGTTCGCTTGTCACGATTCACATGCCGCTCGCCGATGTGGCACGTGCACTGACGGCCGAAGCGATTGAACGAACGATAAGGGTAACCGTTGATTCGATCAGAACACTGCCCAAGGTGTCGACACCCGTTCGCTTGACGGTTTGTGGTTTCAATCCACATGCTGGTGAGAGAGGGCTATTTTCTCACGGGGAAGAGGAGAAACTGATTGGGCCGGCGATCAAAAGTTGCAGCGACCTCGACGCGATCATCACTGGGCCAGTGCCTCCTGACACAGCATTCATAAGATCGATGCGAGATCAGACCGACGCCTACATCTGCATGTATCACGATCAGGGACTGATTCCAATGAAGGCCTTGGCATTTGATGAGGGTATCAACGTCACCTTGGGCCTACCCATTATTCGAACCAGCGTCGATCATGGCACGGCGTTGGAGATTGCCGGTCAAGGTATTGCGAATCATCAAAGCATGGCATCGGCCATTCGATACGCGATCGAAATGGCTAGTGTTCGATGAGATCGGATGGCCACCGCAAGGACTATTGGATCGCAGTTGCGGCCGTTATGGCCGTGATCTTCGTTTTAGCCGGTGAACCGCCACCGGCCATCAACGAGGCTCACTATCTCGTCAAGGCAAAGAACTTTTGGAATTCGCAGTGGTGTCAGAACGACTTGTTTGCATCATCGGGCAAAGCTCATGTTGTTTTCAATGTCGTGTTTGGTTGGCCAACAATCTGGTTTTCACTCACAGCGACGGCTTGGATCGGACGTGTTCTCGGGTGGCTGATGATTTCCGCTGGGCTTGTTCGCTTGGTGGGGACGGTTTGTAGGAGATCGAAATTTCCTGTTTGGTTTTCATCAATCTTGGTCCTGTTCGTTTGGGCTGTGCTAACGCGACATGCGAACCTCGCCGGCGAATGGGTAATCGGAGGCATTGAGGCGAAGGTTCCCGCGTATGGATTATTGCTCTGGGGTTTGGCTGATGTAGTCAATTTGCGTTTCGGAAAAGCTTGGGTTGCTTTCGGCGTGGCGGCTGCTTTTCATGTGCTCACGGGAGGCTGGGCAGTCGTGGCGGGGGCGATCACCTGGGGCCTTGCGTGGTTACTTTGCCGAAGACGCAAACTTCCTGGACCGAGCCTCGGGGTCCGCGGTTTGATATTGGGTGGCTTGCTTTCACTCTTTGGATTGGTGCCCGCGATCTGGTTAAGTGCGGCTGCTGATCCGGAGATCGCAGAACAAGCGGCAAAGATCTACACGTTCGATCGCATCAGCCATCATTTGCATCCGCAAGCGTTCCACGATTGGTGGTACATTCGTTTCGGGCTCTTGTTGGTCAGCTGGGCTGCTTTGATGTTCATTCCAAGGCTGGCTAACCGACGTGGGAATCGAGCCTTTCCCGTGCCTGCGCGCACGCTTTCGGTTTTCATTGCTGCAACCTTGGTGATTGGTTGTATCGGACTGTTCTTTGGTTGGGTTCCGCTGTTCTCGCCTCGGACAGTGGCTTCCCTCTTGCGCTTTTATTGGTTTCGCCTTCCCGATGCGATGCTCCCCTTGGGCGTCGCGATACTTGTTGCCAGTGTCCTGGGATCGAGGCGAACTGAAAAGGAGCTTGCAGTCG
>JBCCKZ010000560.1:0-4361 GCA_039027135.1 Planctomycetota bacterium | reverse complement strand
CGTCGATCGAATCGCTTTCTTCCATCGCGAAATCAATAGACGAACGACGAACTGTCAACGCGATATCCGCAAATACAGCGACCGCGCCCGCAATGAGCGAAGCCCTTTCAACTACATCCTTTTGCATCCCCGACAGGTAGAGTAACCTTCGGATTCGAAGACCCAGATCATCCAATGGTGGGCCATCCGCTCGTACTCGGCCTTCAGGTAATCGGTCCGTTAGTCCAGCCATAGACGGAAAGCGTTTGGAGTCAATGGCTAGACCATAGACCGTCATTGGGTCATCCACATTATCGATGATTCGATGCCGAGCGCGCTCGGGTATGAGAACGCTGGTTCCGGCTTTGCAAACAATGCTGCTTTCTTCGCCCGTCGCACGCACGAATACGATCGCGCCCGACCCCACCCGGACATGGAGCAACTCTGGAAAGGCGTGTGAAGTCAAAGCCATCTGAAACTCGGGTCCGTGACGACTCTCAAACACAGAGATGCCGCTCTCTCCCATCGAGTCCGGCACGGGTCGGTTACGAACATTCATTCGTGGCGGAATCCATGTTTTCGTTTCAAGACCTGAGGCAGATCGGTGATGCTGCCGACCTCAACAAGCCGAATTGCCCGATTTGAGAATTGATTTTGCCGCATCTGCCAAGCCATTCCTAGGCCACCGCGCTACAGTGGCCGGCATATCAAAGATTCAGTGAGTCTTTGAATGAAACTATCTCGAAGGGCATTGTTATCTACATCAACGACTTCACCCTCCCTCCGGGCATTGGTAACTACACAAGTCTTCTAATCGGGTGAGCCGTGAATCGGATGTGAGCGCAGCGAACGAAGGTGCCGGGTTAAAGACATTTTCATGAGGTGTTTATGATGCATATCGTAAATCTTTCCGCAATGTTTTTGGCCCGGTGCCTCCGCGGCTACGCCGCAACCGGCCCACGGCTCACTATACAACGACGCTTTCGGCGTCATCTGACTTGCGTAGATACCAATGCCCTCCGGGAGGGTGAGTGATTCACGCGGAGTCGTTTCGAAACCAAAACCCAGAGATAGCGTAAACATCGATCTTTAAACCTGACACCAACCATGCAACCCGACACAATTACTTCCATACCCCCCATCCAAAACGGTCGGAAGATCACGGGGATGTCCGCGATCCTGCTACCGATGTCTTCGGCAACAGAACCCGATTGGAAAGGCTTTCAAGAGCATTTTGCAAGAACGCTCGATGCTGGCCTGATTCCCGCAGTCAACATGGATACGGGTTACGGCAACCTCATCTCGGATGAACAACGTCAAAAGGCACTGGACCTCGCCAAAGCGACAGCCGGCGGTTCTGAATTCGTCGCTGGTGCGTTCGTGGGCGACCAGCCTGGTGACACCTTTGACTGGGACAACTACCGCCAGGGAATCGATCAAATCGCGCGGGTCGGAGGCACACCCATCATTTTTCAGTCTCATGGTCTGACTAGCCAAAGTGGCGATGACATTGTGGAATCCTACCGACGCATTGGCGAACATGCGGGTAAGTTCCTTGCCTTCGAGTTGGGACAAATGTTCGCTCCCTTTGGCAAGATCTATGATCTTGACGTTTTTGAAGGCTTACTCGGCGTTGAAACATGCGTTGCCGCCAAGCATTCGTCTCTAAGCCGATCCATGGAATGGGATCGCTTACAACTTCGTGACCAAATTCGCCCCGACTTCAAAGTCTTGACCGGTAATGATCTGGCGATCGATATGGTGATGTACGGTAGCGATTACCTACTTGGCCTGAGCACCTTCGCACCAGAAGAATTTGCGAAACGCGACGCTTGGTGGGCCGAAAGCGATCCGCGATTCTACGAGCTTAACGATTTGCTTCAGTACCTCGGGTTCTTCGCTTTCAGAAATCCAGTACCCGCCTATAAGCACAACGCGGCGCAGTTTCTCTTCCAACGAGGTTGGATTGCCTCATCGATGACCTATCCGGGATCCGTCGAACGGCCCGAATCAGACATGCCCATCCTCAAAGACATCCTTGAGCGTTTGGATGCGATGTTGGGGTAACACAAGCGAAACTTAATCTCTCGGAGGTCGTGCAGTTTCTATTTCACCAAAGCGTAGAGCTCCAACTAACCCTCCCTCTGGGAGGGTCGGACGTTTAAACGGCCGGGGAGGGCTGAGCTCAGGATGTCGCCCTCTCCGGGCCTTAGAGCCCGACTCTCCCAGGGGGAGAGTAACCAAAACTTAGAACCGCATCGAACTTCCTAGGTAAGAGTGAACCGAACATCTCTTCTCACTAACATCAAGCCAATATCAATGAAACAACTCAAGATCGCCATGCACGGTGTCACCGGTCGCATGGGTAAAAACCAACACCTGATCCGTTCGATTCTCGCCATCATCAACCAAGGCGGTGTGACAACGTCCAATGGCGAGATCATTAAAATCGAGCCTGTCCTTCTGGGTCGAAATCAGACCAAGCTTCAACAACTGCAGGATCAAGTCGTCGTGCCCACCATCGGGCGACCAGTCGAAATCTCGACCGATGTCGACTCGGTCATCTCCGATGGAAGCGTTGATATGGTTTTCGACGCATCAAGCACCCAACTACGTGCATCGATGATCCGTAAGGCGGTCGAGCACAAAAAGCCGGTCTACTGCGAGAAACCCATCGCTGACGACATAGACGAGGCTTTTCGTTTGGCTGATGAATGTGAACAAGCCGGTATCAAGAACGGCGTCGTCCAAGACAAACTCTGGCTTCCTGGTATCCGCAAGTTGCGGATGCTTCGCGACCAAGGATTCTTCGGTGAAATCCTGAGTGCTCGAGGTGAATTTGGATACTGGGTATTCACTGGACTTGAACCTGAACAGCCGCCCCAACGACCCTCGTGGAACTACCGTAAGGAAGACGGTGGCGGGATCGTCATCGACATGTTCTGTCATTGGAACTACGTCATCAATGACCTGTTTGGCCCGATTCAAAGAGTCATGTCTCATGTCACGACTGATTTGCCCCAACGAGTCGATGAAAACGGACAAACCTATCAATGCACGGCTGACGACTCGGCTTACGGAACATTCGTTCTAGAGAGCGGCGTGACGTGTCAATTCAACAGCACTTGGGCGACTCGGGTGCGTCGAGATGATCTATTCACGCTCCAAATCGACGGTACCCGCGGTTCCGCGGTCGCGGGATTGCGAGAGTGCTGGGTCCAAGGCCAAGCCGCCACTCCAAGACCGGTGTGGAATCCAGATATCCCGCAACCCATCGACTTCTATGAAAGCTGGCAACAAATCCCCGACGCTAGTGACTACGACAATGCATTCAAGATTCAATGGGAATTGTTCATTCGACATGTCTGTGGCGATGGTGAATTTCCCTACACCCTTCGCAGCGGTGCTGAAGGTGTCGCGTTGGCTGCGGCCGGTCTGCAATCATCGGCCGAGCAACGTTCGATTGAACTAAACCAAGGAAAAACTCAGTGAACGCTAAGTTGGAACGCCTAGCGGTTCATACCCATACGACGAAGCCGCTATCGCTTGAGCACGCTTGCGTCGAGTACTCGCAGCGACAGATACCAGGCATCAGCGTTTGGGTCGAGGCGCTGGCTGATTATAAGACCGATGACGCCGCGAAGATGATTCAAGATCACGGCTTGAAAGTTCCCGCATTGGTTCGCGGAGGATTCTTTTGCGCAGAAACACTGGCAGAGCGAGAGGCAGCCGTCGACCACAATCGTGAACTCATCGATATCGCACAGAAAATCGACGCCGAGATGCTGGTGCTCGTCGTCGGCGCGATCCCCAAAGTGGATCTCAAAGTGCAACGCGGTTGGGTTAGCGATGCCATAGAGCAATTGGACGATCAAGCGAAACAGGCAGGTGTGAAGATCGCTATTGAGCCGCTTCATCCGATGTACGCTGGCGATAAGAGCTGTGTCAATCGAATGATGGATGCGCGTCTGATGTGCGAGAGCTTGCAGTCAGACAACGTGGGCGTCGCTGTCGATGTTTACCACATTTGGTGGGATCCTGATCTGAAAAGTGAAATAGCCCTCATCGGCCAAATGGGCGCTCTGTACGCATTTCACCTTTGTGATTGGCGGGTACCAACGAGAGATCTATTAACGGACCGAGCTCTGATGGGTGATGGCTGCATTGATCTAACTGCGATATGTCAGATGGTGGAACAGACTGGCTTCGACGGTTGGATGGAGGTAGAAATCTTCTCAGATGAGCATTGGGCTCGTGATCAGGGCGAATACCTTGACCAGATTATCGAGCGATATCTCGATCTGATCTGAGTTGCGCTTTTGCGATCGTCCTGTTACCTTCTTGCCCTGACCAGACTTGTCTGGCGACGGTATAAATTGGTG
>JBCCKZ010000559.1:0-4364 GCA_039027135.1 Planctomycetota bacterium | reverse complement strand
GAAGAAAGAGCGAAAGGGACTCGCTACCGTATCCAGAAGGCTCCGAATGCACTCTTGTGCCCAGGACTGCAACTCAAGCAACCGCCGTCTGCAGTCCTTCGTGGGCAGAAGTGTCGGCTGGCCGCTTCTCGAATATGCTATCAGTCCGCTGAGAGATCCTCTTCCAAAGCGACCTTTACGAAAGCCTGGATCTCGTCGATGGCCCCAAGCAATTCTCGATGGTCTTTTTCTTTCGCGGCATCCTCGGCTCGTTCAGCAAAGCCAGAGACCGCATCCAGTCCGACCGATCCGCCAGTGCCTTTGATTCGGTGCATTTCGGTAGCCACGCGAACAAGATCATCTTGTTCGATCGCGCTGTTTATCTCAGGCAAACACTCCTCGAGGTGCTCAACGAATTCAAAAGCAAAGGGCTGAAGCATCGGGTCGATGCCTTCGAAGACTCCTTGACTCTTATCAGCAGCTAACGTCTTGGCTGGCTTATCGGATATCGCCGTGCCCGAAACCGATACGATTGAACGATCGAGTAGTTTGGCAAGTGACGCAAAGAGCTTGTCGGTATCAATCGGTTTCGCGAGATACTCGTCGCAACCCGCCTCTCGAGACTTCATCTCCTCACCATCAAGGGAGCCAGCGGTCAAAGCCATGATCGGCCCCTGGTAGGCTGCCGCTCGGAGCTGCCGCGTCGCTTCATAGCCATCCATTCTCGGCATCTGCACGTCGGTGATGACCACGTCCGGTTTCATCGCCCCGTTCACGACGGCCGAAACGAGCTCGAGGCCATCACAGACGGTTGTGACATTGGCGCCGCTCTTGCCAAGAAGATGGGTCAGTAGATCTCGATTGATCTTGCTGTCATCGGCGACGAGGATTTCCACACCGGACAAATCAATGTCACTGTAGTTTCTCGCTTTGACTTGATTCATGTGCTCCTTCGCCTGGACTTCAGTGATCCACTGAGCGTTATCCAAGATTCGGCCACCGAAATGCAATGTAAACACCGTTCCAACATCCTTGGTACTTTCAACAAACAACTGGCCGCCGAGAGCTTCCGTAAGGCGTTTGCTGATTGTCAAACCAAGCCCTGTTCCACCAAACTTACGAGCCGTTGAAGTATCGGCTTGAGTGAACGGATCAAAAATCTTCTGCAACTGCTCATCGGTCATGCCAGTTCCCGTGTCGATCACGCGGATCTTGATTTGCCCGCCTTGCCCACTTTGCATTTCCGGTGATGCGGCCGTGTCTTTGGGTGATTCGCCTGAGAGAACCAGACGCACGTGTCCTTTGCTGGTGAACTTGATCGCATTGCCCACCAGGTTAGTGATGATTTGGCGTAGACGCGTTGGGTCGCTTTGGATGGTCTTGGGTATAACGCCTTCGACCTCGGCGGTGACGTCAATGTTCTTTTCAATAGCCTTGGATCTCATTGAAAGAACGACTTCATTGGCTAGACGAGACCAATCGCAATCCAATTCCTCAACTTCTAGTCGATCTGCCTCGATTTTCGAGAGATCGAGTAGATCGTTAAGCAGTTGAAGCAAATGAGCCCCCGACGAGTGAATCGTCGAGAGATATCGAAGGCTTTCTTGTTCATCTTCTGCGGCGCCACGAAGAAGGAGTTCCGTGAATCCAAGAACACCGGTGATGGGCGTTCGAATTTCATGGCTCATTCGAGCGAGGAAATCACTTTTGGATTGATTGGCTCGCTCGGCAGCCTCTTTTGAACGCTGCAAGTCCTTCTTGGTGCGCAACAGCTGATCAGCCGTTCGCTGCAACTGGTCACTTCGCTCGGTGATTTCCGCGGTTCGCTCAGCAACCTGCTTCTCCAATCGCACGTTGATGTTTTGTTGGGCTGCGAAAGCTTCCGCTTTCTCAAAGGCAGCTCCCGCTGACGCGCCGAGGTACTCTGAAATCCGCTTCTCGTCTTCTCCGAATACACTAGCCTTCTGCTCAGCCTGGGTGATCAAAACACGAGCGGTCGTTCCGTGAAGCTTGATGGGGCTACAAACCCAGTCTCCTTCACGAAGAGATGTTCTCTCGGTGCCTTGTTCTTCGAGTGCGTCTTTGCTTTCCGCAAGGACCGTCTCTCCAGCTTCGATAGTCGTTTCGCAAACCGCGAGTTGTTGCGGCGTCAGAACCGAACGTTCTTCGGCGGTGGGTCCATCACCGTCGCATGACACAACCCAAACTCGCTCGGATCTCAGAAGCTGTTTCGCATGTTCAATCACACAATCAACGATTTCATCAGGCTGACTGCACCCAGAAATCTTCAACCCAGCCGTTAGCAGTGAATCGAAACGATCAACGAGTGAAAGCGATGAGCTCTCATTGACATCTTGAGTTGCCAATACTCCTTGAAGAGTCAACTCAGCCATTTGGAATGTTTCGGTGTCGATCTCCCAAGGATTATCCTCGGACAAGCTTTGCATCAAATATAGCGTCTCGGCATGCTCGATGGGCATACTAAGTCGTTTAGCGGCCTCTAAAGACTGCCTGAATAGCCGGAGCGCCCTGTGAGAGCGGCCAGTCATTTGCATGAAGGCAGCACGCTCCCGCAAAGCGTGTGGTAATTCGTTGGGAAACGACTTGGCGAATCGCAGAGCCTGCCAAGTTGCTTTCTTGAGACGCTTGAGCATTGATCGACGGTACTTTCGATTTCGATGCCCAGAGTGCTCGAGTACGCGTCTTATGATCGTGCCCCGCCAAGCATACGACGGTGACACGTAAGCATTCTTGATACTGGCAACCCGCGCCTCATTGACGGCGCGCTCGCACCTCGTCAGAGCCCGATGAAAGTCGCCGCGATAGTAGTCGCATACGGCAGCCGCAAGAAAAACTTGGCAAGATCGCTGAGCATCTCTGACATCGCGATTCATCTCAATCTCAATGATCGATTGAGGCACCTGACCTCGCGAGGCACGTGCCCACAATTCGATGATATTACCCGTTGCCTGTTGGTCACCATTCTCGTCGGCAGAATCGTAAACCAGCTTGCATTGTTCGATCGCCTCGGCAAACTTTCCCTGGCCCAGCAACGCCCCCGCGTATTGATAGCGGGCGATGTGCATTTGCCAGTGGTCTCCGGTGCGTCCAAATATCTCAATCGCGCGTTTCGATTGCTGCATGCAATCTTCATAGCGTGCAAAGCTGTAATACGCGATGCTCATGAAGTTTCGGGTCTGACCCTCACCCCACACGTCAGAAAACTGCTCTCGAATTTCCAAGGAGCGGTTGGCGTACTCGATCCCCCGCGAGAGCCATCGCACCATCGTCATCGCGGGTGCATGATCAGAGTAACTACGGGCCAGCTGCAATGAATCGGCGTAACGTTCGGCCAAGTTCATTGAACGGAGGTGAGCCCACAACGTATGAAACGGCCCGTGGGTATACCAATAAGCATGAGCCAGTTGCCCATAGTTCTCGATCGCCAGCGTCTCGTTAGGCGACGGCTTTGGCGAACGCTGCGTGACACTTGGAACACAAGAATGCAGAACTTGCGTCAAAAGTTCCCTGCCAAGCTGATAGAACAAAGACACGCGAGAACGTGTCGTTGGATGCTTGAGCTTCTTCAGCGAACTTTCCAAGTGTGAAGTCGCTTTATCTTTCCGGCCGCATTTGAATTCCAGATCGCCCCGCTTCGAATCAATGCAGGCTTGCTCAAAGACATCCTGGGTATGCGTCTCAGCCAGATCGAGCCACGGCTGCACCTTGTCATACTTGCCCTGCAACAACAACACTTCGGCCATCTGCAAGCAGGCCTCGTAGATGACGTCAGACTCGGCGTCTTCAAAAGCCCTTTCGACGATACGTAGTTGTTCCTCGGCACCCTGAAGCGCGAATGATTGGCGGGCGTTTCGGGCAGCCCGTAAAGCGGGCTCCAAAGCTTTTTGATGCATACCCGCAGCATCAAAATGGAAAGCGACAGCGAAAGGATCGGAGTCACTACGACTCGAGATGACCTCGGCTATTCGTCGATGCATTTTTGGCAATCGTCCTTCGTCGATTCTTCCAATGCAGGCGTCTCGAATGCGATCGTGCACGAATGCGGAGCTGCCGTCGGGACGAAGCCAAATCAAACGTTGACGTCGTATGGCCTGGCTGGCTCGGTTGGCCACACGAGAATTCATTCCAATGAGCTCGGCCGCCATTTCCAACTCGAAAGTCTTCCCAATCAGCGCAGCCGCCGAGAGCAGATCTCGTGTCTGAGGTGTTAGCTGCTCTAGTCGTTTGACGAGAACCTCACCCGCATTCCCAGCCGCTTGAAACGAAGACATGGCCTTGGGATCAATGACCCAATGGTCTTCTTTGGATATCAACGCCGCCGACTCGACCATACCGCGAACGACCGCCTCGGCCATGAAGGGGCT
>JBCCKZ010000558.1:0-4371 GCA_039027135.1 Planctomycetota bacterium | reverse complement strand
TGATTAACGCTCTGTTTGATTAGGTAGATTTGCACTCAATTGTCTTGGTGTTCTAAAGAACCGAATTCGCAAGCACTTAGCCTTGTCTTGATCTTCTCAATCGATGGATACCGGATCAGCTCAGAGCTCCATCTCGAAAGTGCCACGTTTTCCAGCGATCATTGATTCGACGATCTGCTGGGAATAGATGTGAGGTCCAGAAAACTCCGCAAACTCATCGTCTCGACGAAAGCGACGGTTCTCAAGATCCAGTGACTCGCCAGCTTGCTTTGAGTCATCGGCTTGCATCGGTGGCGTTTCTGTATGTCGGATTCGCATCAACTGAAACCTAGTGAATTTTGCTCAGCTATCGCAGCTAAGACGTCGTAAACGAGGCAATGAAATCAGCCCTGAGCCACGGAATGGAACGCGAAGGCTAGCAATACATCTGTGAAGCAATCCGCATATTTCATTACTTGAAGCTCTTTGGGAGGATCGTGATTTCGAGATTTGCTACGGCAAATACGACGGCACCGAGGGATTCGTGCATTGCGGGGTTCGCACGCCAGGCCTATGTGGATGCAAGATAATCGTCAAATTGCCGAATTTTCGCTTTGCTAAGCACCGGCTGATTCGATGAAGCTCGTATTCGGCTGACAGCTGTAGAGACAACAGATGGTCGCCCATCAAACATGAAGAAATGCGGTAGATCGCGGAACGAGAGAGCCTGAACTGGCCGCGACCACTAGCTCAGTCTGTTGGCTGTCCAAGGCTCTTTCAATTTCGTTTACAAGCTTGATCCGCAACCAAAAACCGGGCCACTGGTAGCGAGAAAATCGGAATAGAATCTGGTCTTCATTTTCGCAAGGAAGATGATCATGAAGAAATCAAAATTCACAGATCAGCAGACTACGCTCGCGATCAAACAAACGGTTCTGAGAATTCCTGCCGAAGGTATTTTTCGCAAGCTTCGGTAGCTGTCCCCAGCTTGGACAAATAGATTTTCCAAGATGTTCTGTAGAAAAATGTTCTGAGGTCTGTTCGTCTTCGCGAATGCTTTGGGGGCTGATTCGTGCTAAACGATTAGTCGAATGTGCTAAGAGCCGGACCTAATGAGTGGACATGGATGGAATCGACTTGCCGGTACTTTGTTTAACGAAAACACGTTCCCAACTGAGCCATAAAACTGAATTGAGCGATCGATGAAGCCATCCAAGAAACGGTTGGCGATGAATGTTCGCTAGCAAAGAGCTCTGACATCGGGGACAAGGTGATTGAGAATTAGCGACGCGATGTCTTCGCAAAGTGCGGATGGATCCGCTGCATTGATGTCCACGCCTGGACAAAAGGTTCTAGGATCAAGTGGTTTGTCGACAAAGCAACTTGCAACGTCGGTACGACAGCCATGAGGGCTGGTGGCTCATCGCTTTTCCCATCGAGAATCACGGCTGTTCGCCGAGACCAAGCGTTCGCTCGAGGTCGGCAAACCACTGATCGAGTCGCTCGTCGTCAGGGTCGTCCAAGTCTCTTAACAATGCAGCGGATAGGTTGTCGGCGAAATTGGCGACTCGAGTAGCCTGGACTTGAAAGACATCATTGAGCTCATCATGGAACGCCGATTGAAGCTCAGTTTTGACGGATTTATTGCCGTCGCCATCTTCTCTACCTTGCACCAAACGGTTGATGACTGATAACGCGTCCATCGGCGTTATCTCACCATCTTGATTGATATCGTAAGTAGCGGAATCTACATCGGTTTGAGATTCCGCGGCACGACGAAACACGAGTTGATTGATAATGATTAACGCGTCGAGCGGCGACACGCGACCATCACCATTTACGTCATGATCAATGAGTAGTTCTGAGCGTGTTGTCGGCTGCGGTGGTGTTGGCTCAGGATCAGTCGGCAGGTCACCATTTGGGTCGAATTCAAAGTCATCAACACCGATTCCGCCTAGAAGCGTATCAGTTCCAAATCCGCCTGAGAGATAGTCATCGCCATCGCCGCCATCAAGCCGGTCGGAATCCCGTCGGCCAAACAGTTGATCGTTGCCGTCGCCACCGAAGATTTCATCGTCACCGGTTTGACCATCGATCTGGTCGTTACCCAACCCGCCGAGCAAAGTATCATCGCCCACTCCGCCAATGATTAGGTCATTTCCTGCACTGCCGCGGATCATGTCAGAGCCATTCCCACCGAGCAGACGATCGTTCCCTCCACCGCCATCGATCGTATCTTCACCTTCATCCCCCGATACGTTGTCATCCCCCTCGCCACCATCGAGTCGGTCGTCACCATTGTCACCGCGGATGGAATCCTGGCCCCCTTCGCCGTGAAGTTGGTCGGCATCCTTACCCCCGAAAATCAGATCATCACCCTCGCCACCAAAGGCTTCATTAAGGCCGTCCCCAGTCATGATCAAATCGTTTCCATCACCGGCGAAAATCTGATCCGCTGCGGGGCCTGCAAAGATCTTGTCGTTCCCCGCACCGGCACGAATTGTTGCTGGCCCACTACCGCCGTAGATGATGTCATCGCCAAGACCACTATCGATGCTTGTTGGAATCGCTAGATCGCTACTGACATGAATCGAATCGTCGCCGTCTCTTGTGATGATTTCGACGGCCTGGACTTCGTTTGCCGCGAACACGACCGTCATCTCATCGCCGAACTCGGTTCGAAACGCGGCTTCCAAATCATTCCCATCATTTGCTGGTTGAATGACGATGCGATCAAATCCGTCGGTGCCGATGAGCTGGAAGACGCCTTGATGCAACCGAGCCCCTTGCACCGCCGCGCGAGTCATTCTAATGACGCTATTGCCAACGGAATCCGTGACCGTCACCGTGATGTCGTACAAACCTCCTTGAGCGAATTCATGGCTTGCCGAAAAGCCACTATCGCTCGGTGTGACGGATTCCACGAGGCCATCACCCCAATCAACCGTCACCGCATGAGTGTCATTGAAATCGGCGTCCTCGAAAGACCCCATGATGGTCACATTGCCATTGGTGGAAGCAGCCGGCAACGTGGCAGAGTTTGAAAGTGATGTGATGACCGGCGCGACGTTCTCGACTTGGCTATCGGAGAAGATCTCCAGCCGAACGACTGCGGCGGCGGTTTCGCCGGCGGCATCCGTGATCGTGTACGAGAACTCATCGGTGCCAAAGAAGTCCGGCAGCGGCACGTAGGTCAGCGTCTCGTCATCATTCCGAACAAGCTCACCAGAATTGGGCTGCTTTTCAATGCTGACCGATAGCGTGTCACCGTCCGCGTCGAAGTCATTTTCCAAGACGTCGATGATGACAGTTTCATCTTCGTCCAAGCTAATCTCATCGTCCTCAGCGACGGGTGCGTCGTTTTCGTTGGCCACAGTCAGAACAACGCGGGCCTCCGAGTCGAGCCCAGCTGAATTGAAGACGCGATAGGTGAAGGAGTCTTCACCACTAAAGTCGGGATCGGGCGTGTATTGGAACTCGTTCAAATCATTGATCACCAGCTCGCCCGAGTCCGGCGGCAAGACGATCTCAAGCGTGATGTCCGATCGATCGATGTTCAGGTCGTTCGAGAGAACATCGAAGACCGCGGAATTATCTTCGACCAGCGAAACGACATCGGCGATTGCGTTGGGCTCGGTCGTGTCAACCTGGATAGTGACCGTGGCCGTAGAAGGGTTGCCCTCGGCATCGCGGATCGAATACGTGAACTCGTCCGCACCAAAGAACGACTCTTCCGGAGTGTAGCGAAACTGGGTCTCGCTAACGATTTCAATCGAACCAAAGCTCGGCAGCGAAACAAGATCAGGTGCAGTCAGTTGGTTGTCCGGGTCGAGATCATTTGCCAGTACATCAATGTCGACCGGCGAGTCTTGCTGCGTGAAGACCAAATCATCGACGGCTATCACTGGGTCGAAGGTGGGAATCACTTCAACGTTGATGGTAGCTGTCGATTGAAGGCCCTCAGCATCTTCTACGGTATAGGAGAATAGGTCGTCACCAAAGAAGTCCGCGTCCGCCGTGTAGGTGAGCAAACCATCTTGGTTCGTTTCAATTGTCCCATGCTGTGGCGAGCCAACGGAAATGACCGTCAACTCCTCGCCGTCAGGATCCACGTCATTGAATCGCGGATCAAAAACGAACGTCGTGTCTTCAGCCGTTTCGTACCGATCGTCAACCGCGATCGGCGCGTCATTGATGTTGGTGACGTCAACTTGAACTCGGCCGTCGACCACTGAGGATTCGCCAACGATCAAATAACCAAACTCGTCACGCCCAACAAATCCAGGCAATGGCTGATAACGAAGGTGCGGTATACCCTCGATGTTAACGATGCTTAGCCGCTCCCCATCACTTTCCGATTCAAGCCGCAAATCATCGGTGGTGTCGTCGAAG
>JBCCKZ010000557.1:0-4382 GCA_039027135.1 Planctomycetota bacterium | reverse complement strand
GCTAAGTTCTTCAATCGCCTGACAGAACCATCAACGGCGGTCGAGCGAGTGAAGTGGAGCCCCAACGGAAAACCGTTGGCCGCAGCAGGTCATCAGAGCCAGGTCATCATTTGGGATGCCGCGTCCGAATCGGTTGTTCAACAGTTCGAAAGACATGCCGATGTCGCACCTCCTGATCGACAGTCCATCGTGCAGTCGATTTCTTGGAGTCCCGATCAGCAGTTGGTGGCAACTGCCTGCCAAAGCGGCCAAGTGTTCGTGTGGAAGCCGACTACCGGAGAGATCGTTGCCGAATACAAGGAACCGTGGCTGATCAGCTCTCTGGATTGGCATCCAACCGATCCGCGTTTGGTGATTGGCTGTTGTGATGATAAGACCGTCAAGGTCTGGGACTTCCAGACGGATGAAGAGCCAACCAAAGTGATGCAGTTCGACACCAACATCGTTGTTGTCCGCTGGAGTCCGGACGGTGACCGAATCGCCGCGGCCAGTCAGAATGGCGATGCAAGAATCATCGACCTAGGCCAGCAAGGTTCAACGGTCACCCTTGGCGATCACACCGGAGGTGTGACCGACTTGGCATGGCATCCGGGTGGAGACCGAATCGCAACGGCCAGCGAGGATTTGACCGTGAAGATTTGGGACGCGGCCAGTGGGGCACAGACTCTTTCCTTCGTCGCCCACGATGGTGCGGCGACTTGTGTTGCTTGGAGCCCCGACGGCAAGCAGCTCGCTTCCTGCGGGGAAGACTTTAAGATCAAATTCTGGGATGCGAGTTTGGGCTACGAGCGGTCCGGCTTGCGCTGAGACTGCAGTTGAGGGATACTCATATTTATTCCCTTGCCAGCAGAGATGGTTAGGAGCGGCAAATGATTTATTGGCGATGGTCGCAGTGGCGAGGCAATGAGTCCTTAGCGTCAGGACTCGTCGTCTGGGATAGTGAAAACTGCCGCACCGATCGCTGTCGCCCCGTCCGGGGCTCGGAGGGCGATGGTTGCGATGACCGGGCGTCGGCCACGCCCGGCAGAGCGTTGTCGCCCCATTCGGGGCTGTGGGACTGCAGAGACGCACTCAATGTAAACACTCTGAATAACGCGTCATAAAAACCGTGTTACAGGTAAGACGCTCTTCACCATCCCACTCGTCGCCTCGTCCACGACGCTATAGATTGCCTCACTGCTCCTCAGGTCCTGATTGCACGTCATCAATCAGAATAGACCGAAGTCGGTCCTTCCGCGTTGGTGGTATTCAATCTCTGTAGTGTCGTTGCCACCAGTTTGCTGTTCACCAATCCAGAACTCAAGTTTGTCCTCCGTTTCACGAACGTATCGGAAATCGTTGCCCTTATTGACAACGTCCGGGCCGAAAGCCTGGGCAATCACTCCATCGAGCAGCCTGCTGCTTTCACTCGATGCGACGAGTGACTTATGATTTGGTGTGTTGTTTTCGGTGTTGTACTGGTACGTCTCGATTGTGCCGTTGTTGTTGATCGTTACCAGGAAGGCGTTGTAATCGGCCGTTGAAAGCTTTGGTGAGAAGTCGATGTCGACGAACTCGCCTTCAATCGCGAACTTGTTGCGCTGGTGATAGTTCAAGTCCGCCGAACCATCGCGTCCGATTTTCTGCTCACCGGTCCAGACTTCGATCTGATCGCCGGTGTCTCGAGCGTAAGCGAAGTCGTTGCCTTTGTTTGCCACATCAGGTCCAAATTCCTGTCCAACCACTCCCTGCTGCAGATTTGCTCCCGAGACGATCGGGGCCTGGAAGTCTTTCGCCCGGCCCTCGGTGCGATACAGATACGACTCAATCGTGCCATCGTTATCAACGGTCAGTACAAACGCGTTTTAGGTGTCGGTGGAGAACTCCGACGAGTAGTCGAGATCAACGAAGGTGCCGGGCACTTCGAAACGGCCACGCTGGTGATATTTCACGTCGAATGATCCGTCACGACCAACTTTCTGTTCGCCACGCCAAACTTGGACCTTTCCATCAAGCTGCTTTGCGTAGGCAAAGTCATTGCCCCTGCCGTCGATGTCAGGCCCGAAGGCTTGTCCGACGACGCCACTAAGCAGACGGTCATGGGGTTTGCCATTGCTGTTCAGCGCGGTGGTTGCGACCAGTGAGCGATCACTTCCTTCGGAACCCATCACGTACGTTTCCATCACACCGTCTTCCCGTTTGACCGTGGCGATGAACTGGTTCTCGCTGGCGTCGGAAAACTCGGGCGAATAATCGATGTCGACAAATTCGGCCCCAAGGCTGGCGGCCATCACTTGGCGCGATTGAAGGGACTCGAATCGAAGGCTTCGATTGTGGGTACGTGTTCTCACGGTGTCTTCTCGTAACGTCGTTGAAAGTTTGGAAACTTGTGGGGGGACAAATGTCGTTCTTGGATCCCGCAGACTTAGGAGCGTTTCTTTCGCCGTCGCCCGAGCGATGCGGCGATCAAGCCGAGGCCAGCCAAGACACCCGAACCCGGCTCCGGAACCGCGGCGAAGTTGGTGTTGGTGGCTCCGAACGCGTCCGTGAAAATCAAATCTCCCGCAGATGTCTGCAGCGGCGTCGCCACTTCGAAATAGTCGGCGAAGGTGGGGGAAACCGCGCCGAGCGTCGTGCCAAGGTCGTACGCTTGGAATGACGGATCCCCCAGCACGATAAAGTCAACCCCGATGCTATCGTTGCCGAAACCCAAGGTCCCGAAGGTGTTGTTGACGAAGGCCAACACGGGTGTGGTAACCGATGCTGTTGTGCCTCCTTGCAAATCACTGAATTCGAACGTGCTCGAGCTGGCGAGAACCTCGAAGCCGTCACTAAACGGAACGACGTCGGTCGTGTCGAACACAACGTCGAAAACGTATTGCTCGTCCGTGAAAGCGTTGCCGTCGAGTGATCCCGACAGCGTTCCACTCAACATGAGTGTGACGGGTGCGGCACAAATCGTGGAAGGAAAAGCAAGTCCTACGGCGAGTGCGACAAGCAGAGGAAAGTATCGAAAACGCATGGGTGGGCCTTTCAGAGTGTGGAGTGACAGAAGGTTGCTGGTGTTTCGCTAACTCGATATGCAAACTCGGCAGAGGTTGCGGCTCACCCAAAATCTGCCAATTTGTCGTTTATGCTCAGGGCAGCCATTTCTTCGGCTGTTTTGGCGAATTCACCGAGCTCTTTTCGCTTGATACCTTGCATTTCGCATGGAGGAACAGCGCGGCGGAAAAACGATTTGCCCTCGCGGAAGCACTGCCATGCCAACACCTGATCCGGATCACTGGCACCGTCTGCAACGTCTTTTCGACGAAGCAATCAGGCTGCCGGAATCACGACGTGACGCGTTCGTCCGGAACGCGTGCCGCGACGATGAACGCTTGCTTTCAGAATTGACTGAGCTGCTTGCGTCTTACGAGTCAAGTGCGTCGGAGCTGAAGCCGGTCACCATCGCATCGGAGTCAGTCCTTCCTTCGGTGTCTGGCTTTACCATCTATGAGCAGCTTAGTCGCGGCGCGCAGGGGATCGTCTATCGAGGCATCCAGCTCAGCACCCAGCGGAATACTAATGACTTGGTCCTTATTAAAACCCAAGGAGCGGCTTTGCATAAAGTTGAGTTGTAGCAAAACGATAAAGGTGCAAGCGATCAGAAAAATAGAACTGGCAAATTGGACGATGACCAGCAAATTTCGAATAAAGCCGGGTTTCTGCACTTTGGTTTGTTTTTTCAAAATGCTCGCCGGTTGGAAACGGGAAATCACCATAGCCGGATAAGCCCCCGCTCCTAAAGTGATGATGAACAGTACGACCCCCAATGCGCCCAATATGTAAGGATTAAAAAGCTGTATATCATCTTTCAATAAGGCATTGTATTGAGGGAGTAGCCATTGAACGGTCATTAGGGCGAAGGCCAATGCCAGTAGGATGAGCATTAGGGTTTCACTCCAAAATTGATAAATGATTTGTCGGCGACTGGCCCCCAACACTTTTCTTACCCCAACCTCCAGTGCGCGACGCATCGAAGTGCCCAGACTCAAATTGATAAAATTACCACAAGCAATAATCAAGATAAACAAGCCCATTAGGATAAAGGAAATGGGATACAAAATGCTGATCGAAGAAAAGCGCGATAGCGCATCGGAGAAGTGTAGGTCGTGGATGTTGAGCAGCTTGAGGCGATAAAAGGAGCCGTCGGGATTGGCGACATAGCCGCTCTCTTTGAGCTGTTCGATTTCCTCTTCAAAATACTTTTCGGTAAAGCCAGTTAGCCGTTTTTCAAAAGTGGCCTGATCGACATCTGCCGGTAGCTGTACAAAAACATCCATAAAGTAATCGTCCCAAATATCAAGGGTTTTTTGGTAGTCGGCATACGCTTCAATGCGCAGAAGAACGTCAAATCGGAT
>JBCCKZ010000556.1:0-4401 GCA_039027135.1 Planctomycetota bacterium | reverse complement strand
GATGACGCGTTTGTACTTTCTCGCTGCGTTTACCAAAGCGCGCCCTTCTTTCAAGTAAAGGCTAACTGGCTTCTCGCAGTAAACGTCCAAGCCCGCCTGACAAGCGAGCATGCCCGCAAGTACATGATGATGATCTGTCGTGGCAACGATGACGGCATCGAGGTCCTTCTGTTCGATGAGATTGCGATAGTCCTGGTAAACTTTCCAATCAGCGCGGTGTTCGTTGATTGCAGCTGACGTCTTCCGCTGATCAGTGTCACAGATCGCTCCAATGCGACCTGATTGTGGAACATTCGTAATCAGTTGTGCACCGCGAACACCCATCCCAATGATTCCAACATTGATCTGATCATTGGCGCCCGGCGATTCCGGTGAACCAAGTACGTGACGAGGGATGATGGTGGGGACGACAATCGTCGAAGATGCGAGAGCCGCTTTTTTGATGAAAGATCGACGGCTCGTTTTACTTGAATGCTTGGATGTCATATTGCCTACGGATTACCTTCAGTCGACGGGGTTTTTTCAGATGTCGCGGATCGTTTGCAAACGAAGGCGGGTTCACCATTCGATGACGACTTTTCCCAAGTGCTTTTGCGATGCAAAGTACCGAAAAGCATCGATTGCTTCATCGAAGTGAAAGCTGCGATCGATGATGGGGTCAATCGCATTCTGAGTGATCGAGCCGAGTGTCCGTTCGTGCATCACACGGCTGCCAACATAGATGCCACGTATCGTTAGTAGGTTGAAAACTGTTAGCATCGGTGAGATCTTCGCGGATGGGGAATCGAGAACACCGATGAGATGAATGTGCCCTCCGACGGCAGCCGATTTCAGACTCCGTTCCAGGGTTCCCGGGCCGCCCACTTCCACGACATGGTCAACACCTTGTCCAGCCGTTAAACGTTTAACTTCCTTATGCCAATCAGGGTTGTTGGCGTAATTGATGACTTCATCGGCGTTTAAATCTCGTGCTTTGTTAAGCTTGGCATCACTCGAAGAGGTGATGATCACCCTCGCGCCTGCTGATTTTGCAAGTTGCAATGAAAAGATCGAGACGCCACCAGTGCCAAGCAGCAAGACAGTTTGGCCCGGCCTAAGATCGCCTGATTCAAACAACGCGTGCCACGCCGTCACAGCTGCGCACGGTAACGTCGCGGCCTGAGCATACGAGAGCGTTGATGGTATTGGCACGACAGACTGTGCAGGAAGACAAACGTATTCCGACAATACACCATCGACACCTCCACCGAGGCATGTTTGCAGTTTCTCATTGGTTGGCGAGCCATCGATCCAGTCTCGGACAAAGATGGGACTGACTCGATCGCCTATTGACCAATTCTCAACATCATCTCCCAACTCAACAATTTCGCCCGCACCGTCAGAAAGAGGAATGACAGGACATCGGTTATTCCTGAGATAGCCTCCCATCGCAACACCGAGATCTCGGTAATTCAGTGACGCCGCGCGCATTCGAATTTTGACCTGACCCGCATTGGGACGAGGCTCCTCTGTTTCAATACACCGAATCTCTTCGAAACCAGCATCCGATTGAATTTGATAGGCACGCATGGAAACTCACTGAGTGTTTGAATGATCTTTTGGGGATTGTATCAGTCGTTGGAGCGCGAAGACGACCAAGCCACTGACGATGGTCGCCAACAATCCAGTCATTTCAAATGGACGGGTCCAGGCGGTTACACCGGCAACCAGAATGACCGCTCCAACGTACAATCCTGGAATCACTTTTGATCGCCAGTGGCTGGGGGTTGCTTCGTCAGCCTTTGTGACCAACAACGTTGCAACGGTCGCTGCCGAACAGACCAATAGCGTCGATCCAAGGTAGAAGAGAAGTTGCTGTAAGCCCGTCAGTGGAATCAAAACGCATATGGCTAGGCCTTGCAGCAGAATCGCCTTCGTGGGAGGGTCGCTGCTCGACCTCAGTCCATTTGGGAAAAGCCCATCCCGAGCCATCTTGTCATAGACTCTTGGAACCGCCAACAAGATTGAAGAGACGCTGGTTGCCAATCCGAGTCCGATAATTCCACTGACTACCACTGAAAGAGAATCGCCTCCGATGGCCTCGGCCGCGATTGCCGCTACTTTTTTCTGGCCAGATATCGTGTTCGCTTCAGGTGCGTAAAGAAAGATCCAATTGAGCAAAAGGTAGATGATGGCAACCGTGACAGTGGCGAGCCGCATAGCCTTTGATACAACCTTCGCTCCACCCGTCGCTTCACCAGCAACATAAACGGCTGCGTTAAACCCGCTGTAGCTGAGTGAAATCCAAGTCAAGGCAACAAAGAAACTTGGCCAATGATTTGTTGTGTTGTTTAGTTCTGAGCTTAATGCCGTGGAATTCCAACTTTGCATCTGTGAAAAGGAAAACACGATGAACAAAAGCAAGAGTCCCAGTTTGATGGCGACAAAGATGCCTTGAGCTACTGCGCCACGCCTCGTGTGGAAGGCGTGCGTCAGAGTCGCAATCAATACCAAAACAATGGCGACGATTCCTTGAGGCAGTCCCGTGTTTTCGGTTGGTGCGACATAACTTTCGAACGAGATCGCCGCGAGTGCTGCGGCGCCAGTAAAACCAGCCAAGAGTGATACCCATCCAGCGACGAAACCAAATGCTGGATGAACAAACCGTGATAGGTAGAGGTATTCGCCGCCATTTTCGGTCAGTCGAACCGCTAGCAGACCGTATGAATGGGCACCCAGGTAAGCGATGATTCCGCCAACCAACCAGGCTGCAAGAACCCAGCGTCGATCGGGGAGATCAGCGATCAAAAAACCACTTGACGTGAAGACTCCCGCGCCAATCATGCTGGCAACAACTAAGGCAGTCAGCGAGAATACGCCCAACGATTGTTTGCTCACTTCGACTGACAAATCCCAGCAAGTTACGAGTTTAAAAGCGACGATGCCGCGTACCGAGAACATTCCGATTCGTCCGCTTCGGGACGTAGGACATCCAAAATATCAGGCCATGCGAACTGATGATGGTAGTTGGACACTGGTGGATCCGGAAACCCAGGTTGCTTTCCACAGTGGGTGTGGAGCCGTTGCTGAGACGGATCATGTTTATGTTAACAATGGTGGTATATATGAAAGGCTGAAGGCTCATCCAGAATTTGCCGTCCTTGAGTTTGGGCTAGGTACTGGCCTCGGATTGATCAGGACGATTGATGCATTCAGGAAATTTACAGTTTCCAATCCTGAAGAAGTCGACAATGTCAGGCTTCGCTATGTCGCCATCGATCGCGATTGGCTTGATGCGAATATTCTCGAATCTCTTGCCCACCAGCCGGCCGACCTGTCGGATGACTTCATTGCCCAGCGGCGTCGCTGGGATACAGAAGCATCGAGCCCAGTTTGTTGGGAACCAATCCGTGGCGTATCAGTCGAACTCTGGATCGATGAAGCAAACGATGCGATCCAAGAAATCGGGCGATCTGGGACAACGTTTGATGCTGTCTACTACGACGCATTTGATCCTGAGAGCAACGAAGATGCATGGACAGCTGGCGTGATAAGAAACATCGTGCCGCTAATGAAGCGAGATGCCCGGCTGGTTACCTATTGCATTAATCGCAAAGTCAAAGAGCTCTTCAGGGAATGTGGTCTGGAGCCAACAGCTGTCCCGGGACCGCCTGGAGGGAAGAGGGAGGTGATGGTCGCTCGGCTTGTTAAGCAAGCACAAACTTAAACTCGAGAGTTCAAGTTTGAGTTGTTAGCCGCTGGTGCGAAGACCCGATGCGATTCCATTGATGGATAATCGGTTGACGTGTCGGAGTTCTTCTTGTTGTTCGGCGTCAAATTCTTGTTCTCTGCCACGACGCATCAACTCAACTTGGATGAAGTTGAGCGGATCGATGAATCGATTCCTCACACGAATTGATTCCTTCAGCCAAGCAACGCCGTCGAGTAGCTCATCCTGTTGTTTGATCGCAAGGATGACCGACACGGCGGAGCGGTACTCTTGGAAGATCCGATGTCGGACTGCCGCGGCATCCGGATTGCCATCGGCAAGCGACGCGTACTGGGCTGCGATCTTAAGGTCTGCTTTAGCGAGGGCGAGCTCGGCGTTATCGATTAACGCCTCGAAAAACGGCCAACGTCTGTACATCTCTTGGAGTTTCGACAACTCATTGATGTCGGCTACCCGTCCAGACATTGCCGTACCGACGCCATACCAGGCGGGAATCAGGCAACGCGCCTGGGTCCAGGAAAACACCCAGGGGATCGCTCGAAGATCTGATAGTCCCCCGTCCGGTTTACGCCGTGAAGGCCGTGAGCCGATGGGGAGTTGCTCGATCTCGTTGATGGGCGTTGCGTGACGGAAGTAGTGCAAGAAGCCCGGTTATTCAACCAGTGGTCGGTTGGCTGCAAGCGACTCGTCGG
>JBCCKZ010000555.1:0-4413 GCA_039027135.1 Planctomycetota bacterium | reverse complement strand
GCGGAGACGTCGGTTTCTTGTCCCCTGGTGATCGGCGGGAGAGTCCCAGCGATTGGCGTTAAGATAAAGCCAATCAATAAATAGGGTCGGACCAAAGAAATGCCAGGCAAACGCATCGAACCAATCACTCAGAAACCGGTCATTCAAATCGTGTGAATACCGATCGGTCTTCGTTGATCGGCCTCCCCATTGTCGGTCCCAGCAGGCACTTGGCAAATGCCCCTGACCTCCTTGGCAAATAGCCGTCTTTGAACAACGATTGGCGGGATTACCTTAAAAGAATGCATTGCTATGACGAATTCTTCACCGAAGACCCCGCAAGACCCGTCTCGAGACGCGGAGGCTAGCGAATCACAAGCCGGTGAAACTGCGGCCAGCCCCAGTCGCAGTGGCGTTTTCGCAGCTTCGACGGATCGTCGGCTCGAGCGATTTGCCGAGAGCATCAGCTTCGACAAGCGACTGTTTCGACAGGACGTCCGCGGCTCAATCGCTCACGCAACGATGTTATGTCAGCAGGGCTTGCTTACCGAAGGTGAATGCAAACAGATCGAAACGACGCTCCGGGAGATTGAAGCCGAGATCGAAGAAGGACGCATGGAGTGGCGAATCGAGCTGGAAGATATCCACATGCATATCGAGCAAGCTCTGATCGATCGCATTGGCGACGTCGGACGAAAGCTACACACCGCTCGATCTCGTAACGACCAGGTTAGTACTGATGCTCGCATTTGGACGAGAGAGGCTATCGATCGAATCGATCAGCTCTTGCATGAGTTGCAGCAGGCTTTTCTTGGACGGTGCGAAGGCGATATGGATGTGATTTTGCCTGCCTACACGCATTTGCAACGCGCGCAGCCCGTTCTCGCCCCGCATTACTGGTTGGCGTACATCGAAAAATGGAATCGCGACCGAGAACGCTTGCAAAGTGCTCGTTCCCGAGTCAATCAATGCCCTCTGGGTGTGGCTGCGGTGGCTGGCACAACGTTGCCAATCGATCGAAAGAGCACCGCGGAGATGCTGGACTTCGAAGGCGTCACTAGAAACAGCCTCGATACCAGCAGCGATCGAGATTTCATCGTGGAGACACTTTCCAGTCTTGCGATCATCGCCACGCACCTGAGTGGCTGGGCCGAAGAGTGGATTCTCTGGAGCACGGTCGAATACGACTTCATTCAAATACCGCAGGCATTTTGTACCGGCAGCAGCATCATGCCGCAGAAGGTAAATCCAGATACGCTCGAGCTGATACGTGGTAAGTCGGCCCGGGTCATTGCGGCTTTGAATCAATCATTCCTGCTGACCAAAAATTTGCCTTTGGCCTACAACCGAGACCTGCAGGAAGACAAGCCAGCGCTCTTCGATGCGATCGATACCGTCGAGGCAATGTTGGAGCTCGCCCAGCCAATCGTTGCGGGAGCAACGCTGAATCGAGAGTCCATCAACGGACGTCTCGAGGACGGCTATCTGGATGCGACGACGTTGATGGAGTGGATGATCCGCCACGGAATGCCGCAGCGCCGCGCTCATCACCTGGTGGGCGCCATTGTGCGTGAGGCAATGAATCGCAAAATGCCTCTAGCGAATCTCGAACTCAGTGTGATGCAAGAGCATGCACCCGAGATTGATGAAACGATTTTTGATTCACTCGGCTGCGAGAATGCCGTTGCGGCTTTTGTCAGTTACGGAAGCACTGCGCCGGATCAAGTTCGCGGGCAGATCGAATTTTGGAAAAGTCAAATAGGCTGAAGATTAGACGAGGATGCGAAAGATGCCGCGATCACAACCCGCAATTTGCAGTGATCTGATACTCGTCAACGGCTGCGAGGGCGATCCCGTCTTGTATCTTGACTATCCCGATCGAGATAACGCTGTCTTGTTTGATGCGGGAGACGTGGCGGCTCTTGATGCCAAGCGTCTGGCTGATTTGGATGCGGTGTTCCTAACCCATCATCACGCTGATCACTTTTCAGATCTCGATCGAATCATTCGTGCCAACCTGAACAGCGATAAGACGGTGGAGATATTCGGTCCCTCTGGAACGATCGAGCGAGTTTACGATCGAGTTCGCAGCTACGCGCACTCCTATTTCCCGTTCCAAAAATTGGTCTTGTCGGTCAACGATGTCATGGATGATCAGGTGCTCCATGCGAACCTGGAATACTCGAAGCGATTTCCTGAACCGAATCCGCAGATTCGTGCCCAGGAAGGTAATGGTGAACTATGGCGTAACACCAGCGCACGCGTGTTTGTGGCACCAACCGACCACACGGTACCTGGGCTCGCCTACGCACTGGTTGAGAATTCTGGATACAGCTTGAACGAACCCAAGATCGACTCGAGTTCGCTTCGGCGAGGGCCGTGGTTGGGCGAACTGATCCAACGCATGGTCGAAGCGAATGGCGAAATTGACAAAGACGATCGGATTCGGATCGAAGGAGGTGTTTTCTCCGTTTCGGAGCTCGCCAACAGATTTCTCGTTCGCAGCACCGGGCACAAATTCGTCTACATCGTTGACACGCTCTACGATCCCGAAACGACGACGGGGCAGGCTTTGAAGCGGCTTGCTCAGGGAGCTGACCGACTATTTGGAGATTGCTTTTATCGTGATCGTGACGCGAAAGCGGCAGCCAAGCATCACCATCTGACGACCAGTGATCTAGCTCGCCTGGCCATCGACGCGAAAGTAAAGCGTATTACGCCGATTCACTTTTCCGGTCGGTACGCTGGCCAGGGCGAAAGAACAATCGAAGAGCTTCGCGGGCATCTGGCGGGATCAAAGACTTTGATTGTTCCAGCGGAAAAGTCCGCAATCTCGCGCCCGTAATTGATCACGCTTTGACCATGGATACATCCCCACAAATTTCCTCAGCTCCCTAGATGTAAATGAATACGACGCGCGAGTCGTCTGTCGCAAACGAATCTCAAGTGTCTGATGGCTCGGTTACACGGCTTTCGTCCGCCGAGGCGATCGAAAGACTTCGCGCTGGAGAACCGGTTCAAAATGTCGAGATTGAGAGGCTCACTCTCTCCGGTACTTTCAGCGAACCCGTCTTGATCGAACGTTGCACCCTCAAGGGCTTAAGCATTCAGTCGGCTACGTTTGAGCAATCGGTGAGTTTTCGCGGAAGCAAGATTCATCGTCCGCGATTCAACCGCAAGACCCGGTTCATGTCGTCACTCGGTCTCGAGGGCTGCGAGATTCGAGCCCTGAAGATGTCCAAGATCAGTGTCGAAGGCTCACTGAAGCTTGCTTCGGCCCGTTTCGAGCATTTGGTCAAGATCGAGGCTGTGAAGTTTGGGGGAATCAGTGGGTTCGGAGCAACTTTCGGTGACTGGTGCGAGCTGCGCGAGGTTGAAGTTGGAAATAATGCCGATCTTCGCAGCTGCCAGTTCGAACAAGGGTTGGTGCTTCGCGATTGCAAAATCGGCGGCGAGCTTCGCCTGCGCGGGGCGTCCTTTGAGAAAAAGCTGGAGCTCAATGACACCTGTGTGGAGAAAACCATTGACCTAAGCAAGGCCAAACTGAGGGACTTCGCCTATTTCGATGATCTGAAATTGGCCGAGGGAACTCGGTTTCGATTGGCCAATGCGATCGCTGATCACATGCATATCGAACCGGAATTGCTAGAAGGTCGATTATCCAGTGAGGAAAGTCACGACTTTGAAACCGCTTGTCTCGAGTATGGACTGCTCAAGCGAAATTATGCAAACCTCCATCAATATGACGAGGAAGACTGGGCGTTTTATCGATTCAAGCAAAATCAACGTCGTCGCCGACCTTTGTCACCGAGACATCCCATACAGTCGTTGCGTCGCGGACTTGATTATCTGTTTCTCGACCTCGGTTGTGGCTATGGCGTTGAACCATGGCGAGCACTTCGATTTGGAGCGTTCCTCATTTTGATGTTTGCGATGATCTACGGCTTGGGTGTCCAGCACTTCATCGATCCGAATGTCCCGGTGTCTGATTTTCCGATGATTCATCCGTTGAATCGATTCCTATTTGGCTTGTTGACCTCCGTGAGTGTCTTCACTGCTGGGTTTACCGGGGATCATTTGCATTCCGCATCGGGGTGGGTGCTGATTCCGCTCGCGATCGAAGCCGTGATGGGGACGATCTTGTGGGGTCTGTTTATCGTCGCCTTCAGTAGAAAGGTCATTCGGTAAGGTTTAGCCATGACGTGTGGTCCAGCTCCAGAATCCCTGGTTTCGCCGCGATAACGTGTTGCCAGGGCCCAAGTGCTCTGGACCGCACGGATTGGTCCGTAGATTGTTTAGCCCATTTAAATGACGAAGCGTTTCGCCGGCGGCTGGGGCAAGGCCTTTGGTTGAGATGACGCGAGTCTTGATTCGCCTCGATCGAGGTCGGGCGGGGCACTAACTTCGACACACAATTGTTCCTTTGGGGGTGTG
>JBCCKZ010000554.1:0-4430 GCA_039027135.1 Planctomycetota bacterium | reverse complement strand
GGAGGCCATTGCTAGTCGTTGGCCGACTCTTGAGCAGCGGGTGAGTGAGGTTGTTGTGCGTTTCATGGACCCTGCCGAAACAGACAACGCGGGTCGACCGCTTCCCGTAGTCAATGTCATGTTGCCTTGGAGTCATCTTCATGAAGAGGTCTTGCGATCGCAGGTCATTATCGATGGGGAGACGGGCAATCGATTACCTTCCTTGGAGGCGGCAGTCGCCGCCAAATACGCTGCGATGGTATCGCCAAATCGAATGATCGACAAAAAAGGGCAAGATGCGGTTGATTTCCGTCGTTTGGTTGGAGGGAACTTAGGTAATCTCAACATCGATGAACTCGGTCGGCTTGCTGAGTTGGTTTGGGAAGGGGCAACTCCAGATATGTTGGAGTTGATTGATGCCGTCAAAAATGAGAAACCCTTCGAGCTGTAGAGGTTAAAGCAACGGACGTCTTTTTTGGCGGAAGATGATCACGGCTAGACATCAACCGCTAGGTATGCACGGAAGCGTACCGTTATGGAATGGAGTTCAACGTAAAGGATGACGATGAAGACTTCTCTTTTGACGATCGCGAACGGAATCACGCGATCTGGTTTCGTGCAGTTTCACGCTCTTGTGATTTGCTTCGGTTGTGTTGGTTGCTCAAGTCGCGAAGCATTTCAACGAATAGGTTTGTCGAAATCAGAGACGATGACGTCCAGCGGACTAGCATCTCCCCAAAGTCTTGCAGCCGCTGAAAAGCCACCAACGCCGGAGATCTTTGGTGAGCCATCTTCGAAGAATGCAATAGCGTTGAGTTCGTCGCGCAGTGAGATGTTCTCGGAGCCCTTGAGCGTGATGCCTGTCTCATTGGAAACGGCTGATCCTATGGCAATGGTTTCCAAAGAAGTAAAACGTCCGAGCAATCCGATTGTTGAATTGCGATCGAGTGCTGAATTCCCCACGTTGATTTCGAAGAGTGATGGTCCTGTGCTGCTGGACTTTCACGCTTCATGGTGTGGCCCGTGCAAGAAACAGAGTGGCGAGCTCAAAGAGGTTTCACCACTCGCAACGAAGAACAATGCTCGAATCGTAAAGATCGACGTCGATGCTCATCCGGAAATCGCGAGTCAATTCAATGTGAAGAGCCTGCCCACGCTCGTGGTTCTTCGAGACGGCCAAGTCGCCCATCGCAAGCTGGGTTTTACCCCCGCCGATGAACTCGCTTCAATGATCCAGCGCTGAGCCCTTCAAGCGTCCAAGCAACGGAAGCAGTCAGGCTTTCAATTTCAACTAGCGTCATTGATTCGTAGGAAGGTCAAACACGTATGTACTCTTCCAACAGTCAAGCTACATTCCTTCACCGAGTTAGGTCTGGCCCTAAAGGAAATGGTTGAATAGGGAGAGCAACCAATTCCTCGGGCATTGGTTCGTCTAGCAATGTCAGTATGCGAAGATGGGCGAAAAACGATAGCCATTGCTCGCGATTGATGCCAGAAAGCGACTGACCTCTCAGTGTCGAGAAATTCGACAAGTCAACGTCATAACCCAATAGAATGCTGTTCTTCGGGTTTTGCCTTCTCACGTCCATTCCTCCCATCATCGTGAGTTCGTTTTCAGGATCATTTTCGGATGATCTTCGGGACTCGACGGATTGACTTGCTCGTATTGCACTAGCCTCCGCATCTGAAACCATCTTGGTGATGGTGGTAGTTGCTTCGCCCGTGATCTCCTCGTGTCGCCGCAATAACTTCTCGTTTGATACATCAACGCCAAGGGCTAGCAACGCATCGAGTAGCGGGATCAGGACGGTGACGTTTCTCGGAGAGCTCACGAAGTTGATGCGATACATAAAACTTGGTCGACGCGGGAATTCTAATTGCGAGCTTACCTGCGATTTGGCTCGATTGTTTTCCACGACGAATCGGAGTGTTGGCCGGGTGTCTTGCTCGAAGCTCTCAAACCATTTCGATTGATCCAGATTCCTGAGTCGCCATAGGAGACGCTCATTCAAGCGTCGACGAAGCTCTGCGTCGAAGTAATCGTCGCCAAACATGTGCACCATACATTCAATCCAGATACATCCTCGAGTATTCTTCTCCAAGTTCTCTTCGTCACGGAGTGCATCTTGTATGGCATATTGCACAATTTTCTTAACAAAGGGTTTTTGAAGGTCATCCATGTCATAGCGAAACTCTTTGAGGTCCAAGCATTGCATCTGTGACGCGGCTTGAAAGGCATAGCGGGCAACGGTTTGATTACTAGAGCTTACAAACGAAAGATAATCACGAAGCTCCGATGTGCTATTTGGTTCTTGGACCCATCGCGTAGTCTCTTGTTTGGCAATCCAAGCGAGTGTCTTAGCGAAGCACTTTGCGTTCACCGCGGGAATGATAGCTTGGATGAAAAACTTCGACTCCTTCGAGTTTGGCGCTCCTCGAATGATGTTTTCGACCGCTTCGTCCAAAGCGGAGCCTGCGGGGCTCTTGCACAAACGCTTGAAATAGGTCGTGTTGTAGCCGGAGAACCCTAATTTGAGGGATGTTTGGTTGGAACGAACCATCGATTCCACAATGCGTTCGGAATTCTCGGCAGTTACCAGTGACACGGCAGCGTCCATTGCCTCATTTACCGTTTGATATTTTCGTTCTCTTTCCATCAGAACCAGCCACTCGTCAAGCGTCTTGCCATCGTAAGTTGGCTTGTTCTGCCTTTTGCCATCAGCAAACGACTGAGATTCAATAGGCCCAACTTCACTAGCGGTCATCGGAGTGATGGCCCAATCCCCGTCGCGGAACAACTCGATTTTCGGCTGACGCATGTATTGTCCGTATTTTGCCCGTAACAGATCTTCTGCTCTCGAAAGGCTAAGGCCCTTCACGTTGACGACGCCTGCCAGTCGCACTTTGATGGTGTGGTCTGCGAACACTCGGAAAGTGCCGTCAAGGGATGGATCGCTTGTGCATTCCAAACGAATGGTCTCGCCTGGTTGAAGTGGCGTATCGGATGCGGGAAGTGAGACTGCTATGCGTTTTTCATCAGTAATCGAAGCATCAGTTGACTTCCTTCTGATTCGGGCGATCGTCACCTCGCCACTGCGAATCTCAGTTGAAGACTGCGTGACCGCAACGCTCTCGCTGGGGCTGGCAAGTCGAATCTCGTACTTACCAGCGCGAATCTTCGTTGATCCACTTCCCGATTCAACCAAGACTTCCTCAACCAATTTTCCATTCTCGAGCAGTTGAACCGTTGTCTCAGGAACCTCGCTTTCAATCACGAACTGGCCCTTGTTTGTTTCAATCATGATCCCAAAACCAGCCAGCGCGAAGATAGGAATCATGGCTGCAGCCAGTAGCCAGCGGCCAGACGATTTTCGCGGAGGTATTGATTCCGGTTCTGATCGGACCCTGGCAAAGGTCGACGGTGTCAACTGAATCTCGGGCGCTTGCTCAACCAATGGAATCAAATCGTGACCAGTGCAAAATGGCTTCAAAGCCTCAGCGACCACATCGGCACTTGCCGGTCGTTGAGTGGGATCACGATCAAGTAACCGGTCGATGATTTTTGCCAACTCATCGGGCAGATCCTCCCGTAGCGTGCTGATGCTGGGAACTTCGTGTTCAGCTAGCAATCGAAGCTTGGCCAGTGGCGAGAGCGATGGGCTCGCCGATAACGGAGCCCGACCACACAACAACTTGAATAGCGTCGCTCCAAGTGAATAAAGATCAGCTCGATAGTCGACACTTTCGGGCCGATCCGCTTGCTCGGGCGACATGTAATCAAGGGTACCCAGCAACCGACCCACAGTCGTCAGTTCAACCGAGGCATCGTCCCAACCAGACAATTGTGCAAGTCCAAAGTCGAGTAGCTTTACAGCTCCATCACGACGGATCATGACATTCGATGGCTTGATGTCGCGGTGAACAACTCCTCGCGCGTGTGCATGACCCAAAGCAATTGCGGCTTGACGGATGACTTCGCAAGCATCACAGACCCGCCATTGGTCAACGCCCTTTAAGATCCTGCCTAAGTCGGCACCATCAATGAACTCCATCGCCAGGTATTGCCAACCATCCACTTCCCCTGCGTCAGTGGCATCGACAATGGCTGAATGATTCAGCCCACCGGCCGCTGTGATTTCGCGATCGAACCGATCGGCAAGTTGTCGGTCGTGCGCTTCGGAGTTTCTGGCGAGTTTGAGTGCAAAGCGTTTTCCAAGCGCAGCATGCCGAGCCAGAAATACTGCACCCATACCGCCCTGGCCAATTTGGTTGACCAGCTCATAGGGGCCGATTTGCTTTGGCCATTCCTGATGGGGATGTATTGATGATTGCACCATTCGCCGACTTCGAGAAATCGCTTCTTGCACCACCCCGTCGGCGGAAAGACCAGAGTCGTCGATCCCTTGGAGCTCTTGAACAAGCGTGTCCGATTCTTGTTCCAACATAACGAG
>JBCCKZ010000553.1:0-4442 GCA_039027135.1 Planctomycetota bacterium | reverse complement strand
TTTGCTTCCTGTCCATCCGGTGTCACGTTAAATGCGACGATGTCCAAATGGTCTTCGTCGATCAATTCATAGACCGTTTTCCATCCCCACGGTGGATCATCGGGTCCAACCGCGTATTTCCCAAACACCTCAAATCCATTTTCTCGCTTGGGGCCATCCGAGAACAAGATCCCGTCGCTCATGTGAAAGTCATCGAACCATGAGACTTGAAAGCTCTTGGCGACGGAATTGAATGCGATCGTTTCTTCTCCGCGCCGAGGCTTTCCCTGCATCGCGCCCATGTAAGTGTGCCGAAGCAACCGATCCCCGAGAATGAGCGCCAACTCACCGCTGACGTCGGATTCATCGGCCAGCTCGTCTGGTCGAAACCAAGTCCGGCAAATGCCTTGCCAGCTGCCGACCATCAATGCGAGTTGTTTTTTTGGTGTCGACATTGTTCCCCAGGCGATTGAAGAAAGGGCTCTACGTTCATTCTGTGTGATCGCAACGATAGCATAGTGACTTGTGTTCGCCGAAGTCTGTTGAACCATCAGACTCGCGGTTGCGTTCTGTTGCGGTGTTTGGCTTCCCAAATTCCAAAAATTGTCCGATTTGCTACAGTATCGCGTGGATACGGCCATCGCCAAGAAGCGATCGTTTTTGATGGTTTGGTTCGGGAATGCTCGTCCGAAGTGGAGTGAATCGTGACGAAATCACAGGTAGAAACGGCGACAAGCGAAGTTGGTGTGGTGACTGCCGCCGACATTCCAAACCAACGCCAAGACGAGCGTTTCTTTTCCCAGCTGCTGGATAGCGTTCAGGAGTCTGTGGTCGCAACAGACCTGGATGGCCGCATCACCTATTGGGGGCGTGGTGCAGAAGCGCTCTATGGCTATCGCAAGGAGGAAGTGCTCGGTCGCTGCGTTACGATCATCGTCGAATCGAGCCAGCAGGAAGCCGAACGTGAACGCTGGCGACAAGTATTCGAAACCGGTTCTTGGCGAGGCGAGTACGAGCAGTTGCACAAGGACGGGACAAAGTTCTGGGCCTCCACGGTTATCTCCTTGGTCAAGAATGAGACAGGCCAACCGATTGGCTTTGTTGGGATCGATGCCGACGTCACAGATCAAAAGCGAGTGACCGAAGAGATCGAGCAATTGAAGCTCGCCATTGAGAATGCGATGCAAGGGATCTCGCGTTTGGATTGCAATGGCCGATTCATCATGGTCAAACCACAGTACGCCGAATTGCTCGGATATGGTCCGGATGAGTTGATCGGTGAGTCGTGGGAAGTCACCGTTCCACCCGACGACCAGGACGCGGCGCGAGCAGGATACGAAGCGATGTTGCGTGATGGTCGAGCTTCCTTGGAATGCCGAGCTCGGAAGAAAGATGGATCGGTGTTTTACAAGCAGCTGTTACTGGTGAAGACCCACAACGACTGCGGTGAACACGACGGTCACTATTGCTTTATGAGTGATGTAACCAAACGTCGAGAGGCAGAAGACAAGCTAAGGTTGAAGGAAGCAGAACTGGCCCACGTGTCACGACTGTCGACGATGGGAGAATTGGTAGCTGGGATCGCCCATGAAATCAATCAACCGCTCTACGCCATTGCAAATTTCGCCGTCGCCGCACAAAAGCAGTTAGCCGATGGAAATCCGAATCACGCGGACTTAAAGGAGATCCACCGTCATATTTCGGATCAAGCGATCCGCGCCGGAGATATTATTCGCCGACTGCGTGATTTTGTTCAGAAGACTGACGGGGTTTACTCCTCCGTCGATCTGAATGCCGTCGTCCAGGATGCTTTCGAGATCTTGACACCGATCGCACGTCGTTGTGGTGCGTCGGTCCACTTAAACCTATGCGGTTGCCCGCTTCTTGTTCCAGCAGATCGTGTCCAGTTAGAGCAAGTAATCGTCAATCTGTTACGCAACGCGATTGAAGCGGTTACTGATCGGGAACGACGCGTGATCTTGATCTACACGGAGCGAACCGAGGAATGTGTTCGATTTGCGATCGAAGACACCGGGGACACCGTTGGGGATTCGGTCGTTGATAAGATGTTCGACGCTTTTTTCACGACAAAGCCATCAGGTATGGGAATGGGCTTGGCCATCAGCCGGACCATCGTCGAATCGCACGGCGGCGTTATTCAGGGTGCCGCCAAACCCGATGGTGGGCTTCGCGTGACCATCGAACTGCCGCTTTCCAGAGTGGACGAATAATGCACCAACCGCACGTGATCATCGTGGAAGACGATGCGGCGGCCAGTGAATCGATTCGTTGCCTGCTCCATGCTTATCAGTTTTCGACGACCAATTATCACAGCGGCGAGGCCTTCCTGGGAGTCGATGATCGCCCAGAGTGCGATTGCTTACTCATTGACATGCAATTGCCCGGCATGAATGGTCTTCAACTGCAAGAGACGATTCATGCCATGGGAAGTGCTACACCCGCTCTTCTGATATCCGGGCATATCGATTCGTCGACTCGAGCTGATGCGAGTCGGTTGAATGTGTCCGCAGTTCTCGAAAAGCCGGTCAATCCAGAGCGTTTGATTCGAGAAATCAAGAACGCGATCGAAAACTGATTGGCGTGATCGTGCACGTCTCGTCCTTGAAAACTCTTATGGGAAGAATGATGCGTCGTTTCGCTCTCGTCCTCTGTTTTTTCGTCGGAAGTCATGCATGCGGGATAGCGGACGATCTGGCAAAGGAGATGTCAGCCTATATGGAAGGCTGCGTCGGTGTTAGCCAGTTCAATGGCTCCGTTATGGTTTGCATGAGAGACGAAGTCGTCTTCTCGGGTGGCTTTGGAATGGCGAACTTCGAACACGATGTTCCCAATGATGAGGACACCAAGTTTCGAATCGGTTCGATTACAAAGCAATTCACCGCCATGGCCATCATGGTATTGGAAGAGCGTGGCAAGCTGGACGTTAATGATCCGATCAAGAAGTACGTTACTGAAGCTCCTGAAGCTTGGAATGATGTGACCATTCATCATCTTCTTACTCATACATCTGGTATTCCGAACTACACGTCGATGGCTGGCTATGGCGTAACGATGATGTTGCCCCAGTCGAATGCACAGATGATGGCACGCTTTAAAGACAAGCCTCTCGAGTTCGAGCCGGGTGAGAAGTATCGCTACAGCAATTCGGGATATTTCTTGCTAGGTGTTCTCATCGAACGAGTCTCAGGTGATTCCTATGAAGAGTTTTTGCGAGACGCAGTCTTGCGTCCCCTTGGATTGAAAGACACGGGCTACGATCGGTTTCGATCGATCTTGAAAAAGCGTGCGACAGGATACACACGCCAACGCAATAAAATTGCCCATGACGCTTATCTGGACATGACCCAACCAGGCGCTGCTGGTGCGATGTACTCAACCGTTTCGGATCTGAACCGATGGGACCAGGCACTCAGACGGCATGAGTTGATATCGCCTGAACGGTACGAGGCGATGTACACACCGGAGAAGAGCAGTTATGCCTACGGATGGTTGGTGCGTTCTAAAGGGGGTCGCAAGATCATTAGTCACGGTGGCGGCATCAACGGATTTCTGTCGCACATCTTGAGACATCCGGATCAAGAGCTGTGCGTGGTCGTACTTTGCAATGTTCCACCAGCCGATCCACAAGCGATCGCAAGAGACTTAGCGGCGATTGCCCTTGGAAATCCTTATGAAATCCCACGGCCAAAGCGTCGGGTCGACGTCGACCCGAAAGTTCTCAAAGCGTATCCCGGGAAGTACGAGCTAGGGCCGGGTCTCGTTTGCAACGTCACTCACGTGAAGAATCACCTGGCGGTTGAAATGCCAGGGCAAGAACCGCTCACGTTCTTACCCAATTCAGACACAACCTTCTTCAATAAACAGAGTGGTGGGGAGTTGCAATTCGAGCGGGACAAAGAAGGTGTCGTCCAATCGCTAAAGATGAAACACCTCGGGATGACCCTGAATGCGAAACGTCTGCCCGAGAAGAGCGAGAGTCCCTGATCAGAGCAGAGTGACTAGGACTGGGGGTCGTACTCTTTTGCGAACAGCTTTCGATATTCCTGATCACTCTTGGGAAAGAGTTCATCGAAGGTTTGGTCCGCAGCGGCTCCTCGCTGAAATCGTTGCTTGGGGAACACAGGCATATCAACCCCGGTGATGGCTTTGATACCTGCCGAAACGATGTCACCTTTCAAGTTGTAAAGTCGATCGTGTTCCCAGTTGGTCAATTCGACAAAGGGAATCGCTTCGGCAATTTCGATGACATCGGGCAAAGCGTATGGACTGAAGCCGAGAAAGCCGAGCGCGGTGGCCGGCGCGCTTGTTCGAACATGCCCTCGACTTTGGCCGCCGCTGTAAACGAGTGAGTGTTTGACAGCATCGACACCCCAGCCTTCCTGATACAGCATGCGATTGCCGAGCACACTACGAATGGTCAATTCGGGGTTCTCTTCGATTGG
>JBCCKZ010000552.1:0-4444 GCA_039027135.1 Planctomycetota bacterium | reverse complement strand
GCCCTCGTAGCTCAGGGGATAGAGCACAGCTTTCCTAAAGCTGGTGTCGCAGGTTCGAATCCTGCCGGGGGTACTTTCGGTCTTTCGCCGCCGCCGATGAATTGATTAGGGTGACCTGGATTCGTTTGGAGTAGCGTGAGGATCGCGTGCGTTTGCGTTTTGGCAAGTCGATTGGCCAAGTGGCGGTCACTTTGATCGTTTGGATGACGATCTGCGCCTCCTTAGCCGTCAGTGACGAAGGGGCCGACTTCCCTTCCAGTTCGGCAGCCAAGTCGTCGCTTGAAAGTAGCGAGCGTGCCAATGCGGCCGATGACTTGTCGAACTCGTTCGAGGCGTGGCCGACCCGCGGGCTTCCCAAGGTCACGCTCCCAAGCATGTCGTTACCGAGCATGCCATTTCCCAGCATGGAATTTCCCAATTTGCAGGGATCTGGAATCCTCGGTCCCCTGCAATCACCGGATTGGACTAATTTTGATGAGTTGGGGCAGCGATTTGACCCTCGAACCTGGGCTTCTTTAGTCGATAAACCATCCATTGATTCGGGTGAGCCAATCCCGGGAAAGCACATTCAGAGTTGGCAACCAGGCATCAGTCGATCGCTTCAGCGATTTGTCAATGGAACGAGTGGCGTGCTCTCGATGCAGCACGATTCGAAGCTGGAGTGGAAGCGGGACGATCGAGGAAGATGGTGGGGTTGGTTGGCTGGTGGGCAGACTTACACAATGTCGCTGCCAAAGATGAAGAGTCAGAAACTACACCGCGTTACTCTTCGAGGCAGTGCTGCAAAGGGTGGGCACGTGCGTGTCCGTTTGACCAATGAAGCGGGTGATCTAGGCACCGATCGATGGGTGGCAACAACCGATCAAGATGTGGACATCTCACTATGGACGGTTCCTCCGCTTGAAACACATCTACAGATCCGAAATTTAGATCATCGACCGGTTCGACTTGTTGCGGTCGATATCGAAACAACGCCGATCCAAGCAACTGTTTCGGCATCCGAAAAGTCTCCGCTTAGCTTTAGGGCTGACTCGTTTGGTTCCGAGCTCGTTGAGAGTGGAATGCTTGAGTCTGAGGAGACGCGGGCCAGCTCATCTCAGCGAGGCGAATGGATTCTACGAATTCGTAATGAGTTGCCAAATGATATTGAACAACATCCGAGGCTTTGGATTCTGCAGGCCATTCAGTGGAAATGTCGAATCCTCGAAGTTGATCGTTCGCTTCAATCATCGCTCGATGCAAATTCAATCGCCGAATTGAATCGGTTGGTTGTGCAGACGGGAATCAATTTGCGATGGCGGACTAAGGAAGAGCTGGAGCAAGCGGAAGAGATTCAGCTTTCCGTCGACCAAGCGGCAAGCGATTGGAATGTCTTTCATCGCCTTGAAGAGTTGATGGTTGACCGGCTCGGAATCACCGCGGGCCAACCCAGTCATGACGTCCACCTTCTCAGTCGAGGTAACCATGTTTGGAGCCGCCTCCCAGTTCGAAAGCTTGGAAGCTTGGCGGCGCACAGTACAACTCGAGCCGACTTGATTGAAAAATCCAATCCCGATGACAAGACATTTGTTTCTTGGATCAGTAAGGAAGGCGATCGGCCAATAGCAAACATCATCAATCTCGCCCCCTGGGAGCAGCGGTTTGATGTGCATTGGAGCACGCGATCATTCCCTTTACTCAACGAGAATCATGAAGTAGGGGATGCTGCGCAGATCGGCGCCGAGGATATTCGAGTGCCGCCACTTTCAGTCCAACGAATTGAACTTCCGCCGGAGGAGACGATTGAATCCTCGGAAACGACATCGGATTTTGCTTCAGGGATCCGTGGTGGTCGCTGGCAAATCACCTCGGCTCTCTCAAGCGAAACTCAAAAAGAGATCAAAAGTAAGCTCTCGGGCTTAACTTCGGTCGCGGGCCGTTTGGGCGCGCCAATCGATTCAGAACGGATGAAGGATCGAACCATTCCAGAGAGCGGAGGGTTTGAAAAAACAGGCCCGTTGGGGCTGGTTGGTTGGATGCAGTCTCAGTATCCCGCCGGAGCAATTGAAAGATCGACGGACGTGGCATTCGCGGGTGAGGCATCTGTTCGTATTGAACGTCTGCCAGACCAAAATAGCCGCCCCTGGCTTGTCAGTGAACCATTTGAAATCACTGGCGGTGAGCCGATTTCGCTGTCGATGGCGTATCGATCAGAAGGATTCAACTCGCCAGGTTCGTTGACCAGGCAAGCCGAAACCGCATTGAGCGCTGTGTCCAATCACGTTCGAAAACAATCGCAACCGGACAATAGGAACCAAGCTCAGAAGGCAGCCGTCCTGCGGGTCACGGTGGAAGCCGACCAGGGCTTTGCGTTGGATACATCAAGCTTGGTTCGACTTCAGAAAGAAGTCTCGCTGGCGGCGGGAACTCGTTGGACGCCACCTAGCTTTGTGCTTGTAGCCGATTCGATGCCCGGGTTGGAAAACGGCCAGAAAGCGATGGTTCATGTGACTCTCGATCTGTTGTCACCGGCAACGATCTGGTTAGATGAAGTTCAAGTTCATCGTTTCTTTACCCCTCCATCACAACGATCGCAATTGGAGTCCGAGGCTTTCCTGGCCGTTCAGGGAGTCCAGCGAGGTCGATGGGAGGCGGCAGCAAAGCTTCTTCGACATCCGCTGGCCGAGCGATTGTTGAATTTGCCGGAGACGCCAAGGCCGAGCAAGCCTTTTGATGCGACACGACAGCCTGTTGCGGCACAGCTGGACGAGCCGGAAAGCTCTTTGCGAGATACCGATGACCCCCAAAACAATTCTGGGACCAAATCGGCGACCGTGGCCGAAAAAATTCGCTCTTGGATGCCCGCCCCGCTAAGGTTCTAGCATGAACGACAGCGATACATTCGAAGCGTCTTTTGGCGACTCGCCGGATTCGAAGCTGTCACCGGATCAACTCTCAGGGTCTCAGGCCGGAGAGCTTCATGGATCGGACAAGAGCAAGTCAGGACAACTTAAACCGAAGCGTTCCTTGCTTAGAGTTTGGATTCGCCGGTTAGCCTTGTTGGCCTTCATGATTGTTGGGGGATTGGTGGGATTGTCCTATTGGGCCATGAGGCAAACCAAGCAGGTGCCTGAGTTCTATCGAGTCGCGACGACGGTCGAGATGTCGCCGGTCGAGATGACTCGAGCGAGTGAAGAGTTGGAAGCCGAAATGGAAACGGTCCGCCGCGATGCGGAAGAGACGGGCTCCTGGGAAGCAGCCTTTAGTCAAGAACAGATCAATGCTTGGTTAGCCCATGAGTTACCCGAAAAGTTCCCTCGAATAAAGCGTGCGGGTGCAAGCGAACCGCGGATTGCTTTGCAAGATGAAAAGATTCTTGCCGCCATTCGAATCAGCCGAGGAGCGTTGAATGCGGTGGTCTCCTGTGAACTGAAAGTCGAGTTGACTGAACAACCCAACATGATTGCCGTTCGTCTATCGCATTTGCGAGCGGGAGCTCTTCCGCTGCCGTTGGATCGTTTTCGAAATGCGATATCCCGCGAAGCCTCGAGAGGCGGACTTGAGATTCACTGGGATGAAACGGAAGAGGGACCCATCGCGCTTGTCAGTATTCCCAGTGATGATCCTCGCTATCGCATCTCGCCCACGATCATTGAGCAAGTCACCATTGTCGAAAACGCAATCTTTGTTTCGGGAAAGAGTGGAGAGCGAGCGACAATGAATTTCCAGCCGCGTGGGCAGGTTCATCAGTTTGTTGCTTTTCAACCTGATCTGATTTCGTCGGAAGCCGTTGGCGAATCGAATAAAAAGTCGATCACCCGCTAGGCTCTCGCAGTGGTTTTCAACTGAGGCTAGTGCTTATTTCAGATCCGGTCTCGTGTTCCGGCCGGTCATCGAAGTCGCCTTGATCACAACCGTCCAGAGACTGTGATCCTTAAATGTTTCGATGTTGCATTCGGAGTCAAACTGCATCTCCAACGTCAATCCTATCTCGGGTGCACCGAGTTGTCCGGTTCTGACGAGAAATTGGCCGCTGGCGAGTCGTTGGACAGATCCTCGATCACCAGATATCTCACCCTCGAAATTCAAATAGATTCGGCGATGAGGGGTGAGCGGGGTGATGTCTGAAGAGAAGGCGTTGCCCAGCGGAGATGGCAAAGGATTTGTGGCGAAAGTCCACAGTGTTTCGCCCATGTCGAACATCCAGTCCCAATGGTCTTCTTGAGTCCTCGCCATGGAATCGCCGACTCGGTGCAAAAGAATGACAAAGCGAGCTTCATCATCTCGGGTTTTGAAAGCTGGGTTAGGCATCATGTTATCGATCTTGGGATGATGATCACCTACACTATTGTTATGGTCAAACCGGCATCTCCCTCAATCACTTTCATCAAAGACTTTCTGCGTCACCCTTCAGCTGTTGGGGCAATCGCACCCAGCAGCTCGGCACTAGCCAAGATGATGGTGG
>JBCCKZ010000551.1:0-4447 GCA_039027135.1 Planctomycetota bacterium | reverse complement strand
GTGTTAACGACATCCAATCTTGGGAATGCATCGAGTCATGATACCAAGAACATGCCCGTCCTCTTTGCTGGGGGAGGCTTCAAGCATGGGCAGCACATCGCATTTGACCAGCAAAACAACTACCCGCTGCCGAATCTATTCGTGAATGCACTTCAACGCCTAGGGCTTGAGTACGACTCATTCGCCACGAGTACTGGTACGATGAATGGTCTCGAAATGTCTTAAAAGCTCCTGAGCCCACGATCTCATGCGTGCCGCGTTCGCGTGCAGTTCCATAAAGAATTTAGACTAAGACGTGTCTAGAACTGGCCGGCTTTTCCATTTGGCACGTGAACCCACAATCGCATACAGCCCCTGGCGAAAGAAAACTATCCAAGGAAATTAAAGATGAGAGGAATCGCTCTTTTACTATTCTTGATGTCCAGTTGCCTCGTGGTAGGTAACGATTCGGCGGCAGATGGCGACGTCGAGGGAACCTCGTTCCCGGCAACCATGCTCCGTAAAGGTGAAACCATATTCGAGAAGAACTTTGATGACCAAAAAGAAGTCGATGAAATCATCGACTTAAGGAAACACACCAAAGGAACAGTGAAGAATGGCGTCATGGTGGCCATTCCTCCTTCAGTCCATGGCGAGGCCCCCAAAGGAGCCAAATACGGCAAAGACGAGTTTGTCCGTTCCCACTTCAAACTGGGTAAACAGGACTACATCTTTTCCTTTCGAGTGAAATTTCTAGAACTCGACAGAAAGGTCGGCGAGGAGATCTGCTTTATTGACCTCGGGCATCGATGGATCCGATTGGAAATCACACCTCAAGGTTCCCAGCTCGTCTTTCAAAACTACATCTTGGGCCAACGGGGACGCAAACGCGTGATCTCGGAGAACAAGTCATTACAGCTGAAATACGGAGAGTGGTACGAGGGAACCATTGAAATTTTTGAGGATGAAACTCTCTTCAATATCAATGGTGTGATGTTTCATACAAAGAATGACTTGGTTGCAAAGGAAAGAGAAACCGTCCTTGCCCAAAGGTTCTGTTTGGATCTGCGGGGCGTCGGCTATCATCTGGACTATGCCGCGGCTTGGAAGCCAGTTGGCTTCCAAGCATCCTGGGACGAACAACGAGCTGAAACGAATTGACCACGCTCTTTATTCGTTTCCCGCCATCGATCTCACCCGGAACGAAGAGCCCATCCGAGAACCTCAGCCGAAACGCGATAGCGTCCGGTTTCGATGGGTACCGCGGGCCAGCGCCCAGTCGGCTGATAGGTATTCGGATAGGCTCTTTGGAAAAGATATTGTGCGAAGAATCGTTGAGTTTGGACAATTCAATAGTGCGATTGTTTATCAAAAGCTCACGAGTTAATGGACGATTAAACTCGTTATTCGCGAAACAACGTTTCTAAGAGATAATGTCGTGCACGACGTGACCGTGTACGTCGGTTAGTCGGTAGTCGCGACCCTGATGACGATGCGTTAGCAGTTCGTGGTCTATGCCTAACAGGTGAAGGCAGGTAGCGTGAAAGTCGTGGACGTGAACCGCGTTTTCAACAACGCCAAAGCCAAACTCATCCGTTGTTCCATAGGTCAGCCCTCCCTTCACTCCTCCACCCGCCATCCAAATAGTGAAACACTCTTTGTGATGGTCGCGGCCGGGAGCTGTGAGCTCTCCCGTGCCTGCATTGTGCTCCTGCACCATTGGAGTGCGTCCAAACTCTCCGCCCCAAATCACCAAGGTGTCGTCAAGCATACCACGCTGCTTCAAATCCTGAATCAATGCAGCGCAGGCCTTATCGACTTTTCGGACAGATCGAGGAAGCGCCGTATAGATGTCAGCGTGGTGGTCCCACCCCTTTGCGAAGACCTGAACGAATCGAACCCCTTCCTCGATCAATCGGCGGGCCCGTAAACAATTACGAGCAAAGGCCGAATCAGCGGTGACAGTTTGAGCATCGTTTAGTCCGTATTGACGCAGGATATGTTCCGGTTCAGAGCTTAGATCGACGAGGTCGGGCACGGAACTCTGCATGCGAAACGCAAGCTCATATTGCGAAATACGCGTTTCGATTTCTGGATCTCGATATTGCTGGTATGCCTGACCGTTTAGGCTATTTATCGCATTCACCACGGCACGCCGTTCGTCGAATGTCGTTCCTTTTGGATTGTTGAGAAAATGGATAGGTGTTTTGCCTCCACGAAACTCAACACCTTGATGATTAGAAGGCAAGAATCCACTTCCCCAGATGGGTGCTCCGGCAACGGGCAGGCCATCTTTCAGCACGACATAGGCAGGCAGGTTTTCGTTTTCCGTGCCTAAACCATACGACGTCCATGCTCCAAAGGTAGGGCGGCCCATACGGCCGTGTCCTGAATGCAGAAAGAGCTCTCCTGAAGCATGGTTGATCTCATTCGTCTTCATGCTTCGAATCACGGTGAGATCATCCGCAACGTTCGCCAAGTTCGGAAAGAGCTCCGACATGACGACTCCCGACTGACCTCTCGGCTTAAATTCGTAGGGCGATTTAATCACTCGCGCTTCAGGTGTAATGAAGGCAAACTTCTGACCTTTGGTCAGCTCTCCGGGAAGCGATTGACTGTCCCATTTATCCAGTGCTGGCTTGGGGTCAAAGGTATCCATCTGTGACGGGCCGCCTACCATGTGCAGGAAGATCACATGCTTGGCCCGAGGCGTATGATGCAACCTAAGTTTTGATTTTTCAGCGTCACTCGCAAGCGAATCTCGCGATAGCAGTTGCGAAAGTGCAAGAGAACCGATCCCGAGCGTACTTCGCCGCAACAATTCACGACGATTCACTTGATCTCTCAATGTGTTCACGTTCTTCATGATTTTGTAATCGTCTCATCAAGGTTCAAAAGCGTCTGTGCAATCACAAACCACGAACCACGTTCCATGTATAGGTCCATTAAGATCTCGATCTCACGCTCATTGGGTTTTCTCGAGACGACGGTTCGAAATGCTCGCGTGATCTTCTCGCGATCGCTTCCTGTCCAGCCTTTGATCGCGTTTTCAAGTTCTGTCGCCATTTCAACGTAAACAGGATCGTTCAAGAGCGTCAGCGCCTGAAGTGGTGAATTCGAACGATCGCGTTTTGTTGTACATACCGTCCGTCCGGGCGCATCGAAGTTGACCATGCTGGGGTAGGGATTACCACGTCGCCAAACGGTATAGATTCCACGCCGATATCGATCTGCGCCCTTGGAGGTCGGATAGCGATTGACGTCTGCGCCCGGTATTTCTTTCCAAACCCCAAACGGCTGAACTGGGTACACGACCGGACCGCCGACCTTGTCAGAAAGCAGGCCAGACACGGCGAGCAAGTTGTCGCGAACAAGCTCCGCGGGCAATCGAAAACGCGGGCCGCGAGAATACAACTCGTTCTGAGGATCCACCCGAATCTTCTCATCGGTTGCCGAGGAACTCTGCTGATAGGTTGACGAGAGCACCACGACTTTAAGGAGACGCTTCATAGACCAACCCTTGTCAACGAATTGAAGTGCGAGCCAATCGAGTAGTCGAGGGTGGCTAGGAGCCTCACCCTGCATGCCAAAATCCTCGGGAGTGCTGACGATGCCACGTCCGAATACTTCACTCCAAACTCGGTTGACGACTACACGTGGCGTCAACGGATTCGCGTCATTCACCAACCACTTGGCCAAGCCAAGGCGATTCCGCGGCAAACTCGGATCCAATGGATGCATGCTCCCAAGAACGCCCGCCTCGACCAGATCACCTGGGGAGGTGTAGTCTCCCCGCACCATGATATGCGTCTTCGAAGGCGCCTTATCGTCCATCATTGCCATGCTAGGAATTTGCAACGACGCTAGCTCAACACGCAATTGGGCGACCCGTTTCATACGCCTGGCTCGCTCCGAAGATGCCACGCCCACGAAGTTGTCCAACGTGATGTAGGTTCCATCGTAGGGACCTGAACCATGCGCAGTAATCTGAACTTTCTTGATGCTTTTCCAGTCAACAGCACGCGTTGACCACTTTGGCTTTACGAAATCGGCCAACGGCGCAACGATCTTCGTCCATTGTTCCGGTACAAGATCGATAGTTGAGAACTCGTAGACGCTCGCCTCTCGTCGTCCGTTGTGAACCTGCAGGTTGAATCGACTTGCAATGTCGGTCTTGATCCAGAATGTGAGTTCCGATGACTCCGTCAAGTCCGACGCGGGTATCGAGTAGCCTGTCCCGAAGAAGCTTTTCGTCTCGGTGACCGCATTTGCTTCGACCCTAGCCGCATACTTGCCCTCACCTGCCGGACTCTCTTCGACTAGCGAAGTGATTACGGCACGAGTGGCCTTGTGTTGCTTGAAAGGATCAAGTCCTTCGAAATCGAGGATTTTCACTTTTTCAACGGCGTCCTCACTGGTCGCGTCGTTCGATTCCTCAAGGGCAGCGATCTGCATCTCCACAAGGTCG
>JBCCKZ010000550.1:0-4453 GCA_039027135.1 Planctomycetota bacterium | reverse complement strand
TTTGACGAACTGACGGACGCGGACATGCAGCCAGTCAAGGCAGTTGCGGTGCCTGGAAGCGCTCCCCAAAAAACGCAGAAAGCGGCAGGTGAGGCAACTCCTAATCCGCTTTTGGGCGACGCTTCAAACCCCGCGACATCGAGTGGCTCGGTCGGCGATGGTGTGACGCGTCCGGGGCTCTTGTATCTCATCGCATTCCTTAATTTCCTGGCAGCAGGGGGAAGCTTTCTTGGAGCTTTAGCTGTGATGGGGGCGTCCGCGTTCCTTATGACGGTCTGGGAAGACGTGGGAGATCCCACTGAGCTGACGGCGGTCGTCGGAATCATCATTGGAGTCTTTGTCTTCTCGGGTGTATTAGCTCTCGCAACGGCGATCTGTGCGATCGTCCAGAATGCAAAGTGTTGGTACCTGCTCCTGTTTAGCTATGCGTGGGGTGCCGCCGAGAAGATCTTTAAGGGGGGTGATCTGCTCCTAGGTGAGGGTGGCTTCGAACTTCGAGAGATGGGAAAGCTCATTTTGCCGCTGGTGGTCGGCATCGGTTTTTGGGTTGCCATTCATGGGAAGGATGTCCAGGCGTTTTATGGAATTCAGCCGAGCGACCGCAAAAAGATGATCATCACTGATGTGGCTGGTTTCCTAGTCGGAAGCATCATGGGCGTTGCTTTGATATTACTCTCCTAGGTGTCTATCGATTGTCTTTCACGGAGAAAGTAAATCAGCTGTTTTCGATGTGAATCGCTGCCGGCGTTTAACTAAAATCTTCGGCAACGCTTGAAATCTCCACCGATACACCCAACCTGGAGTCTGCTTTGAGAACCGCACTGCTCTCAATCACGGCAAATACCGTTTTCTGTTGCTGCTCTTTTGCAGCCATCACGCTGGATCCTTTTACGGTTTTGGATCAGCCAAATGACTTTGCATCAACTCCCATCATTCCAGGTGTCAGCGTCGAAGTCGCGGACAACAATGGCGGTAGCGTTCCTGAGGATATTCAAGATAGGTATGTGTTCAACGCTCCGAACATTGGTGATACGTTTGTGGCCAGGTACGACTGGGCAGGAACATTTGGCAGCCTCTTTGCCTCCGACAGGCTTTCGCTCGAGCGGGTTCCCATCGGCGCGTTTTTAGGAAATTGGTCGATGTTCATTGACAATGGAACGGGATCACCGGAACTCTTCCCGGGTCCGGCATTGCCAACTGTCCTGCCGTCGCCTTTGGATCTGCAGAATTCAACCTTCTTGCAATTCACGTTCACTTATCTTGGTGGAAGTCCTCTACCGTCTGGTGGCGTCGGCACCTTTGGGGGTATTGGCAACCCACTGGCGATCGCAGTGCCCGAGCCGACCAGCTTCGCTGTGCTTGCTGGCTTGGGATCCGTCGTTGCAGTTCGACGAAGGCAAAGAAGAGTACCGGCGTGCTAGCGTGTTCGTCGTCTTCGGCGGCATCCGGCGACCGCAAGCACGATGGGTAGCACGGTCGTTGTTGAAGGCTCAGGAACAGCGACGATCGAGGAAGAGATGTTGTCGATGTGAACGGCTCCGCCTTCGGTTCCGGGTTGGCGAAAAAGCAGACTCAGCCTTGCTTCAGCTGCGCCGTCCGGGGCGATTGCCATGAACTCATGACGTAACCACTCGTCATTGATTGTACTGCCATCGGCAATCACCCAACTCTCTGAACTGATCAGGTCATCCGTACCGAAAGCGCCGTAAGTCTTATTGAAGTAGTCGATCGTTAGGATCGCCTGATTGCTTGTTCCCACGATGCTGTCTGCCGAACGCACCAATGCACTGGCTTCGATGGATAACTCATCGCCCGCTTCAACCGAGATGCCCTGCTGGGCACCCGAGAAGTTCTGCTCGCCGTTGAACTGGCCGAAGAGCTTGAGCGAACCAGCGCCCTCCTCAACGGCCTCCACGTCCGCTCGCACATTCGATCCAGCTTGAATGGAGTTGCCGAAGACGGTCCAGTGTGCGAGTGAACCGCCGCGCTCTTCGAATCCGCCGTTTTCAAATGAGAGTACAGGTCCCGCTTCGGTTCTCGTGTAGACGTGAACATGCTCAACCTCAAGTGTCTGTGGCCAAACTGTTGAAGAGTCGGGATTGTCAAGGAAAGTGCCACCGACGGCCGTGTTGATGATTAGGTTCATTTCGTCGGATTGGCGAGAGATGAATCCTCCCGTCTCGAAATCATGAATCGTAGAATGGTGCACATCATTGACGTAGAAACGGATTTGATCGGGAGTCTATTCGACGGCATAGTCATGGAATTCGTTGTGATAATTTGGTGTCGCGCCGCCTTGAACGTTCTGCTGCTCTCGAAGAATGAATTTGTGATTGAACGGTAGATTGGTTCCATAGTGAAAGGCACTACTTGTGAAGTGGGGCTCGTCACCGCGATTCTCCATGATGTCGATTTCTCCCTGACTGGGCCAAGGATTCGTCGAGACGTCCGATAGCAGCCAAATCGCTGGCCACATGCCACGGCTACTTGGTAGCTTTGCGCGAACTTCCCATCGGCCGTATTGTTGTTTTCGGTGACTCGTCACTAGGCCGCTGCGATAGGGAAGACCACGTGAGGGCGAGTTCTCTGAGGTGATGATCAACTTGCCATCACCTACCGAAACCTGTTGAGGCAAGTAATCTTGCAGAGAGTTGTTCGTGGGTACGTTTGTGTTTGCAGCTTGCCACAATGCGTTTGATAGTGAACTGCCATCAAACGTGTCGGACCAGGCGTGCTGAAATCCTGAAACTTCGGGTGCCTGTGCGGACGCGAACCTGGAACACAAGCCAAAGGAGATTAGTCCGACAGCGATCTTTGCGGCAATCCGCTTTGTCTCTCTTGTCAAAGCACTCGACCTTTTGAATAAAAGAAATCGCGCTCCGACGAATCATCCTGCTTGGAGACGCTTTACCACTGCCGCATCATAGTCTAGACATCCAAAGAACCTTCGCTTGGTTTTGGCTTCGTTCGAATCGGAATGTAAGCGCCGATGAAAACTCCAAGCCAAAGGACTGTGAGAAAAAAAGCCGGCATGATCGCGGAGTCATCGTAGGTGAGGTGTGCAACGATGGCTCCGCCCCAATAAGCCGTCGACATGAGAACTCCAAACGGGCGACTTAATGGAACCAACAGCAACACGCCACAAATGATTGCGGTGATGCTGATCAGGTTCGTGTGTTGAATCAATCTCGCATTTCGGAGCCCTTCGAGCATGTCGTCAGCGCCCACGTTGATCAGCTTCAAAGTGCCCGCAAGCACAAGTACAACGCCAACCATACCAATCAAGGCTTGTGAGGCGATTCGTAGCTTTTTGGAACGGGGCATGCTTTAAAGCCTATAGTTCAAGGTGAAGTAAGTGAATCTGCAAAACGGCTTGGTTAGCGGCACTCCATTTTGAGGAGACTAGATTCGATCGCCCAAGCCCAGAGGCCCGCTTTAGAACAACGTTCTGACGGGCATGATAGAATAAGCGGTTATCTGAATGCTTATCAGCCGATTGGTTGCTAGCCCGCAGTTCTCATCGAAACCGGATGCTAGCGAGTTTCGGCTGAAGTTCCCGGATAGGATCTAGTCCTGGAAACCAATAGAACTCCAAGATTGATGTCAGGAGTACACAAGTCAATGAAAAATCACAAAAGGCTATTGAGCACGGTGATGACGTCGATCGTCACTTGTTCATGCATGCTGAGCTCTTTATGGGCCGACGAGTCTGAGATTCCATTGGTCGATATTTCGGACCAACCCGAAAGACACACGGTCATTGCTCAAGGAACGTCGGGTACCTACCAAGGTCATCCAACGAGCTTGTTGATGCCGGATGGCCAAACGGTGTTTGTTGTCTGGAATATTAACCATGGCGGACACGCTGGACCAATGGCGAAGAGCGTGGATGCGGGCAAGACCTGGGAGCGTCTAGACGACTCTTTGCCAGAAGGTTTTCGAAATCATCAAAACTGTCCGAGCATCTATCGCATCCCCGATGCTTCGGGCTTTTCGCGAATTTGGGTGTTTTCAGCCGCGCTTGGGAAACGAGGCGGTCCCGGAATGCCATCAATCATGAGTGAGGATGACGGCGCGACTTGGAAAGAGATGCCGCCCCTTGGCTTTCCCTGCGTGATGACGTTTAGCAGCACGATTCAGCTTAAGGATGGGCGTACACTCGGGCTCTACCACAAAGGGCCTGAGGGAAAGGATCGATCGCCACTGGGGGTTTTTCAGACGATTACTGGTGACGGAGGTTTCACATGGTCGGCACCTCGTGTTGTCGCAAAGGTTGATGAGAAGAATCCTTGCGAGCCTTTCATTCTTCGATCAGACGATGGTAGTGAGCTGTGCTGCTTGATGAGAGAAAACACACACAAGGGGCGCAGCTTGATGATGTTCTCGGATGATGAGGCCGAGACATGGACTGATCCCGTTGATACCTCCTGGGGACTCACCGGTGATCGGCATA
>JBCCKZ010000549.1:0-4455 GCA_039027135.1 Planctomycetota bacterium | reverse complement strand
AGGTCTTTATTCGCATGACTGCCCGCTATGGCCTAATGACCCAGCATGAATCATGCTTCGCCAAGCCCACATGCGGGTAGTAGCTTGCTGCGGCGGGAGCTGCTAGCAGAATGAGCGTTGTGTTCTTGCCTGCTTTCTCGTGCGTGAAATCAATCAGTCGCTTGCCGATCCCAAGCCGCTGAAACGATACATCGACGGCGAGATCCGATAGGTAGGTGCAATAGTGGTAGTCAGTGATGGCTCTTGCCACACCAACGAGCGACCCATCTTCTGTCCTTGCGGTCACGATCAGATCAGCATGCTCGAGCATGCCGGAGATCCTCGACTCATCATCCACGGGCCGACGTTCCGCGAGTGTCGAGCGGTTGAGGATATCGACGAAGTCTAGAGCCCCAAGATCTGGCTCGAGACTGATAGAGAGTCTGATGTCAATTTCTCTTTGCATTCGTGATAGCTTTGATACAGAGCGAATAGCCTTATGGTAGGCGAGGAGGCCGTAGCAGACCCAGAGGGTCGAAAGCTCATTGCCGGCGGGCTTGCCCGCCGTAGTAATATTGGTTGATGCGTTTAGCTCCGACGGAGCGACAGATCGAGGAATCTGGTGCCTTATAAAATTCTAAGTTCGATTAGTCACTGAAGTCCGTTCGTGGCTTGATCTTAGTTTTTATAAACGGCGTGCGAACGCACGGGCGGAAATGTGTCGCCGCTCCGCATTAGCGAGGCCGCTGGGAACTTCTTGTTTGGCGAATGAGCCTGTGCGAATCAAAACAATCGGTCTTGAGCTTGGTCATTATTCGATGACGTACTTCAAAAGAAGAACCATCATTGTTTTGGCTGGTGTTGGTTCGTTGCTAGGGTGGTTTGCTGTTTCGCATTTGGTATGGCCCGCATGGCAGCCACAGCTGTCGATCAGTGGGGTTCAGTTTGAACGATCTGCGGGAATAATCCCCTCTAAGGAAACGCTCAAATTCGAAGTCACCAATCACGAAGATGTTGAGGTTTTTCTCCCCGTCATTCCTCCGAGAGAAATCGAAGATAGGCTATTTGCACAAGGAACATCTTTGGAACGTCTCGGACTCTACCCAGTTCTAACCGAGGTGCCCCTGGAGACTCGTCTGCGTATTGTGCACTACACGATCTCTCGGCTTGGAAGAATGCACGGATACGGGACTTCGTCGTGGCTCCTGGGTATCAAGCCGAGTCAGACAAGAAAATTCTGGATTGAAAGCAACGATTCCCTTTCAAGCGGCACGCTTAGCGTGCATGTTGTCGATGCTAATAACCGATCGGGATCCTGGAAGATGAAGCTGGACTTCTAACTATCGAGGGTCACTCGCGATCCTCGAGCAACCCCAACGCATGAGTTTCGCCCCAAGCTTTCAATGCTTCAATGATCGGGCGGAGCGACATGCCGACCTCGGTCAGCTCGTACTCGACGCGTGGTGGAACTTCAGCGTGGACGATTCGGTTGACTAGACCATCCGCCTCAAGATCACGTAGCTGTTTCGTCAACATTCGCTGAGTGATGCAACCAACTTGTCGTTTTAAGTCGCTGAATCGCAACTTGCCGTCGAGAAGGTAGAACAAAACAATGCCCTTCCACTTGCCGCCGATCAATTCGAGCGTTGCTTCGACCGGGCAAGCTAGTTCGTCATATCGGACGTGTCTGTTCTTTGTCTTGGTGACCATCTTTTGCTGGTGCCTGCACGTCGGAATTCCGGGACTGCCAATTCGCAGAACCAAGTTCTAGCATCTTGTTGATCGAATTGCACACCCGCGAATTGATCTAACCGACATTCAATGCACCAGTCCTTTGAAGTGGTTTCACCAAAGGTCAGTCAAGAACCTCCAGGCCGGATGGTGACACAGTGATACCGCGAGGAGCAAAGCCGTCGGTCCCAACCATGTGGGACGAATCTTGGGCAAGAGCCTGTTTAGTAGCAGCGTGAAAAAAAGCCACGCCGCCGCGATTGTCAGCGTCGCCTGCCAGCCCAAGGTGACACCCAACAATATCAAGGCAGCTGCGAGCGGTGCTCCGAAGTTTCGTTTCGTGACGATCAAGGCGACGATCCCACCAGTTACAGCGCCAACACCGCAGGTGATCAAGCGGCTTATCCAAGAAGCTGCCTCACCCGTCAGATTGATAGGTGGCATACCATCGTAAGGTACCGGTTGAAGAATCGGCAGCAAAACGGCGAGGCTTGCGAAAACCAAGATGATCGGGAAGCTCATTGTCCTCGGAACCTTGAGGTCGTCGTTTTCGATCAAGGCAAATACCAATAGCCAGCTAAACATGATCGCGTGGAAAAAATAAATACCGACCACCTTCCACTTCGTATAGAAGATCATCCAAATGATGCCGGTATGGGCGTAGAGCCAAAACCCAGGAACATTCGCCGCTCCGCTCACCAACTGTATGAGGAACAGGTAAGCAAAGATGCCTGCCGCGATGCATTCGACCACCAGGTAGCGAGATGCAATGGGGACGCCACAAGCTCGGCATTTGCCGCCAAGTGAAATGAAGCCAATGATTGGCAAATTGTCCGACCGTCGTATCGGCTTGCCGCATTCAGGACAACTGGAAGAACGCGTGAGAACGGACCTGCCTCTGGGTGCGCTCGCTGCAACGACGTTGAGGAAGCTACCAACGCAGGCGCCTAGATAAGTAAAGACGGTGAATACCGCAAGTTTCGCCGCTCTTATCTGCAGAATCTCGCCGGTCGAGAGTTGTTCCTCAACAATGCCAGAAGGTCGTTCCTCGAATCGTTGGAGATACGCCTGGGCGATAGGGATCACGATCAGCCATACCGTGGCAATCAGAATAAGGAAAGCGATGCCGATCATGCGATACGAAAAGCGTGGCTTGATCGTCATGGCAAGTTGGCGGCGAGGAAAGAAGAGCTGAGACCCCTCTGTTGTATCCGTTGCCGCTACGGCCATGAAGCACACACACACGCCCTGTTGCAAAGTTCTGCGGTCGCAGTCAGCGTCCATGACACTCCATAAAGTAGCTCGACTGTCCCAGTCGAAATGGGCACGGTGTCATAGAGTAGATCGACTGTCCCACTCGAATGGAGTGAGGTTTCGACTGGGACAGTCGAGCCACTAAGAAATCAAGGAGCGACTGAACGCGAATTTCTATTCGGATACTTTTGCTTCAGACTTTTTCTTGCCGTACCAAAACTGGACTACCGTATTGGAGATGGCGACGCACAAGCCCATGAGGATCGCTTGCAAGAGCCTCGGCTCTCCCTTGCGGTAAAGATTGAATACGACAAAGATCCCAGCAACGACAACGAAAGTAACGGCGTTGCCGAGAATAAGTGCTTATCTGAGAACCTCAGCCGAAACTCGCTAGCGTCCGGTTTCGACGGGAACCGCGGGCTAACGCCCAGTCGACCGATAGGTATTGGGATAGGCACCAAGTGTTTTGGTCTTCATATGCTGATTTCACCTGGAAGCGTTGTGGATAGCATTGGCTGGGTGGAGCTCAAGTCGCCGTCATTTCGGGCAAGGTCTGAAGAAGTTGATTGAGTCTTTTCATATGTTCTGGGTATTTCGTTCCCCAATTCTCTAGGTCACGGATCGCGCCTCGCAAACGCTTTTTCTCTAGAGTGGGATTGGTCGGATCGGGGCGTGACGTATCACGAAGCTGGGGGTATTCATCGATCTCCTCGACTACCTCTCCAGCTTCTTCGTTTCCTTAAACCAGGCTCTACCAGTTGATTCAAACCATCGGACTCTATGGTGGTTGTACCACTAAGGGCGAGCATCTGAGTGGCATGTTCTGTAGCCGCGATGGCGGCAGCCTCGAACTTTCGCGTTCTATGCCGTTCGATCAATACCCATGCAGACATTGCGGGCGTCGTAGACAAACCCACGACTAATTCAGCGAGAACAGCGGTCGCCCCAACGAAGGCTGTTCGTTGCCTTCGCAATCGCTTCTGAATGTGGTAGGCGATGCCGGGTAGTCGTACCATGGGACAAGGATTGCAATTCTAACACTGTCTGACAGCTAAGAGACCGAAGCAAGTACGGGGGGAACGCAACCGAGCGAAGTTGGACAACTCGCCGGCAAGCGTGATTTACCAGGTTCGAATTCGGTCCTAGTAACCGAGGCGCTTCAGCTATGAAATTGCTTCGGTGCTTCTGCCGCTGACGCTCGGGCGTTGATCGAACTTGCCGAAACCGATGCAACTTCCTCACCTTACGTTGCGGATCTCAAGGAGCGGGAAATGCCCTCTGTCTCTCCTCCCTCGCTAGCTCCAGGATCAACGCTCCCAACGTTTTCGCGCAAAGGTTCATGCCGTTTTTTGTCTATTAATCTGAGTCGCCATACAAGAATCCAGAATAATCCTGGAACGATTCGCTCTCGTCGGTGTATGCAATGTGAGAGCAAGCCTTGTTGAGAGCAAGCCTTGTTGAGAGCAAGCCTTGTTGAGAGCAAGCCTTGTT
>JBCCKZ010000548.1:0-4479 GCA_039027135.1 Planctomycetota bacterium | reverse complement strand
TGTTCACCCTCCCCTTCTCGTCCCGAAGGACCAAAGTAAATCCCACCGGTCAGCTCGCGAAAGAACAGGATATCCGTTCCTTCAATGATCTCGCGTTTCAGTGGTGAAGCGTCAACCAACTGGTCGAACAATCGGATAGGTCTGAGATTGGCGAAAAGTCCCAGCTCTTTTCGAATTCGAAGCAGTCCCGCTTCAGGCCGCGTTTTGGCCGAGGGATCATCCCATTTCGGGCCACCCACGGCACCTAGCAGTACCGCTTCGGATGCTTTGCACGCATCGACCGTTTCACTGGGTAAAGGGTCTCCCGTTTCATCAATTGCGATACCACCAATTCGGTGAGACTGGAATACAAAGTCATGACCAAAACGAGTCGCGACGGCACTGAGGACGGTTTCGGCAACGGCAACGATTTCGGGACCGATGCCATCACCGGGCAGGAGGACGATATTTGCTTTCACGGATGGTTTGTCTGGAAAGATGGGGATGGATTCCGTTGCGCCAGCGTAGCCGAGGGGCGGGTTAAAAAGTAGTCGTCACAATCATTGGAATCCGCACTTTGTGAAATGCCTGCGTGGGCGATGGGGGCTTCGTGCCAGCGACAGGAGGGTCGCTGGCCAGGTGCGACGCAGACTTTGGTACGCCGCGCCCCGGATAGTAACAATGCGATTGCAGGGGCTGGTTAAAGCGTGAACTAACCACCGAATCTGACTGACACTCCTTACGCGTCGTTGAAATGCTTCCTTCCTGCTCATCCAACCTGACGAGCCCCTCGTTACCAACGTTTGTGAGTCCCGGCGGTGGACTAAACATGGACGAAAAACGCGACGTCGACTTGCGGGTGCTGCACGTCGTCAATGGCGAGTAATTTTCGGGTGCCGAGCGTGTTCAGTCGCACCTGGGGAGATGCCTTCCGCAATTCGGCGTCCGAGCGGATTTCGCGATGGTCAAACCCGAGCAGTTCGCCAAGAAGATCCACGAACAGAGTGGTGCATGGGGGAGTGGCTTCGAAACCGCCATGAAGGGGCGTTTTGATCTCCGTCCTGTACGCACAGTCGCCCGACTCGTTCGAGACGGTGAGTATGGATTGCTGCACGCACACACGCCTCGAACGGCCATGGTCGCGGCGTTAGCTAGCATGATTGCTCGAGTGCCTTGGGTCTATCACGTCCACTCACCCGCTTCCCGAGATTCAACGAGGAAACTCGTCAATACAATCAATGCAACGATCGAGAAACAATCACTCAGACGTTGTTCGCATTTGATTACGGTTTCAAACTCGCTTCGAGATGATTGTTTGGCTCAAGGCGTCAGTTCCGATCGAATCACCGTCGTACGAAATGGGGTGCCGTCGATCTGCCCGCCTCGTCGAATCACCAAACCGAATCAGCGATCCAAAGATACCGATTGGATTGTTGGCGTGATCGCCCTGCACCGCCCCCGAAAAGGCTTGGAGTCTGCGATAGATGCGCTGGCCCATGTGCGTGCTGAGGGCTTACCGGTTCGATTGCGTGTGATTGGCCCCTTTGAAAGTGATGCCTATCGGGAATCCATACGAGAACATATCTCGCGTCGTGGACTTGATGACGTGATTGAGTGGAGGGGCTTCACTGATAACGTTCCCGAAGAGCTCGCTTCGATGGATGTATTGCTTTTGCCGAGTCTATTTGGCGAGGGATTGCCAATGGTAGTGCTCGAGTCGATGGCAGCGGGGACACCTGTGATTGCCACGAGGGTGGAGGGAACACCGGAGGCCATCACCGATGGTGTCGAGGGACTACTCGCTGAACCAAATGATCCCCATAGTCTTGCCGAACAAATCGAGTGTTTGGTCCGAGGCCGCGTCGATTGGCAACAGATCTCTAACAATGCTCTGCAGCGGCATGCGTCGGAGTTTTCAGATGTCGCGATGGCCGAGGCTACGGCCGAGGTCTACCGCGGGATAGTCTAGTTCTGTAGGTCATGCTATGCATGACGGTCTTCGCCAAGCTGTCAGGCGGAGCCTGACCTATGCAAATCGTTGTCAGGCGGAGCCTGACCTATGCAAACCGTTGTCAGGCGGAGCCTGACCTGCATTCGCAACGACAGTCTGGTCGTCACTCCACACGCAGCATCTTCAAGGAAGACGCTGAGGCGTCCAGCTCAAACTTGAATCGGCCTAGAAAGCTCATCCCAAGCAATGGCTCGGCTCTCACCGCCTGGATATCCAGGATGGCTGCGTCGACATTCTCAGCGGCAAACTCACCGATGCGGACTTTACCGAGCGTAACACGTTTGGCAGGAATCTCACTGCCGTCTGCCATGATCATTCTCATCTCAGGTGCATCCGAAGGAACCACAATGCCGAGCTTGCCCGCCAAGTGCATGGGAAGGCTAATCATTTCAGCACCGCTATCAACGATCATTTCAGTGGACTTTCCATTGACCGAGACGGTGGCATAGAAAGAGTTTCCCTGTCGACGAAGGTTGATTGTTTCGCTAAAGATTCCCTGTTCGATGGACTTCAGACGACGATCCAGGCTTGAAACGATGGTTTTTGGAGTGACATTCCGATCGACGCCAAAATTGACTGAATAAACTCCAATGGCGGTTTGAACTTTTGAATCGCTGAGTCGCTTCGCCAAATCGGCTTGGTGCTGATCAAGGGCTTCTCTGATTTCGATCGCCCCTTCGGCGTAATTGGTTTCAAGCTCGTTGAGAGCCGACCGTTTTGAGTCCGCAGCACTTTGAAGCGACTTTGCTTGTTCATCGAGCAACTCGATCTTTGCCTTCGCAGCATTGACGAGGCCAACGAGCTGGTTGTTCCGCCGAGTGGTTAATAGAGGCCGAGCCAGTTCGAGGCTCCACTCTCCCGCCTGGACCATCAGCTGGCGACGCTCATACCGATTGGCTTGGTGTCGAGCATGGGCCTGTTGCCATTCTCGCTGAGAGACTCTCATGCTTTTCGAAGATCGCTTTAGCTGAGAGGCTTTTCGCGATAATTCAGCAAGCACCTCGCTCGAGATCGATTTGCCAAGTCGTTGCAGGCCAGCGTCCTCAATGATCTTGTCCGCCTTGGCGACAACGGCGTCGCTGTAAGGAGGGCGCGAAGTGCTCGGCGAATCAGCTTTGGTGGGGCTGATAAACACAAAGAAAAGGAGAAGCAATCCAGCTGGGAAAGACGTTTGTTTGAACATGGCTAAAGAATGAGACATCGGCGATACTCGATTGGTTCCCATTCTATCTCGGGCATTCGTGCGGGAGTCGCACTTTTGGGGGGCGTTGGATGATCGGAGGCTAAAAGCCTAACTGAATACCTATCAGCCGAAACTCGCTAGTGTCGCAGTTCCCGCCGAGACCGGACGCTAGCGATTTTCAGCTGAGGTTCTCGGTAGGCTCTAAGTTTGATGCACCAAACCGAGTGAGAGACGATGCCAACTCCTCCGCGGGGTGATTGAGCCCCTGGTTTTGATCTCTGTTAGAACCTCGATGGTGAGAATGCTTGCGCCGCGATATGCGTCGGCGAATCGAGTAGGATCTCGCTGACCAGGCGGCCCGTGGCGGGGGCCAGCGAAAGACCGAGCATATTGTGTCCGGTTGCAAGAATTGCGTTGCTTAATTTCGGAGCACGCCCGATGATCGGAAGGCTGTCCCAAGTCATTGGCCTCCAGCCGTACCACTTTTCTTTCGCTTCGCCATCGACGGGGGCCTTCAAATATTGGCTCGCTGACTCTCTAAGTTGTTCGATTCGGTACTCGGGTATCGTCTCGTCGTATCCAACGAACTCCATCATCGAACCCAATCGGAAGCCACCATCGAAAGGCGAAACGCCAACCTTGTGTTCCGGGAAAAGCATGGGATGCTTCACGCATGTTTCCGGTCGATCCATCGTCAATGAGTATCCCTTGCCAGGCTGGATGGGGATGGAGCAGAGTAATTCATCGCCCCAGCGTGTGCTCCAGGCGCCCATCGCGAAAACATAGTGATCAGCGGAAAGGCAGCCTTGCGATGTTTCTAATTGGCTAATCGCATCGTTTTCTTTGGCAACACGTTGCAATTCGCAATTTTCAATGAGTTTGATTCCCCTTGTTCGGAGTCTCTTGGTCCATTCCTGGTTCAGCAGGTCCGGACGCACAGATGTGTCACCTTCATAGTGGAATGCACCTGCTAGATCATGCTTTAGTCCTGGATCGAGTATTCGTAGTTCTTCACTCTCGATACGTTTCGCCGAGACACCGAAGTGTTCGGTTAGCATCCGATCCGTTTCGGCGTACGATTCGAACGCACGCGAAGTCTTATAAACGTAAAGAAGACCATTCTCACGCCATTCGCACTGAAGCTTTTCCGCGTCAATGATTTTGCGGTACTCGTTCTGTGATGAATCGAGTATTGCTTGCAGGTGTTCGCCGGATGCGAGGACTTGCTGATGATTGCAGCGACGAGCGAATTGCCACATCCAATTCAAAACTGCGGGGTTAAGCGTTGGCTTGACTCGGAATGGAC
>JBCCKZ010000547.1:0-4492 GCA_039027135.1 Planctomycetota bacterium | reverse complement strand
GTATTAGAAATTCATGATGTATAAAGATACTAGTCAACCTATTCTTCGATAACCAACGGATTTATCTCAACTTCAAAAACTTCCTATCAACAATGAAGAAGCGAACTATTTCCGGTTGGATTTCGAAGTCTAGTTATACGGAAGAGATAAATGTAAATCGATTTGTACCATGTCCAACAGATGATATAAAGGTACTTTGGGACTTGGGAGAAGGAAGGTATTGGTGGCCGGCAACTGTCTTGGAATCTGAAGAGATGACTGAAGGTCCAGATATTGGAAGTGGTATGATTGAGTACGAGGCATACCAAAAACACTCCAAGGAGATATGTGAGGTAGAGTTCTTATTATCTTCAGCTAATGAGCGTCTTGTCCGACATGTGCGAGATGATAAAGCTAACGCGGAAACAAACTCATAGGTTTTTAAGATACGAGATACTGCAAACTTCAATATTGGCACAGTAAACGATGAAAATAGAAATCTCCCCAGCCACAATAATTGTAGGATCGATGTTCAGAAATGTAACATACGTTCTGAGTCCTCTTCACAGTCAGAATATAATCACACTAACAGTCTCGGGGAATCTTCGGGGTCAGATTCCAGGAACGACTTCATCATCACTGTGGTCTTGGGCCAGGTCGCATGATTGTTTTGGCCATCGACGATGAGAACGCGTATGGGATCGGCTCCCCAAGCCAGCGTGAACACTGGCCACAGAAACAGGAGTGCTGAGAAAAAACTGCGCGGCATGGTGAGAACAAATCGACGTGGACGGGCAATGAGCTGTCAGCTCCTATGGTATTCGAAACCGCTGGTCTTGCGCATTGGTGTCCACGCGGGTCCGAAAAGAGAGAAACGGCCTTCCGCCCGGAGCTGTGCCGGTCCTGTCCGATGCGGTTGGATTCGCCGCTAGAAGTTGATGGTTCCGGCATTCGGTTCACTCTCCCAAGCCGCCTTTTCCCGCTCAATGGTTATGAGCGGGAAAAGAAGTTTAGGCTCAAGACGCGAACCAGATTCGCTTCGGTTTAGAATGCAGCGTCCCGGTCATCTTCATCACCAAACAACAGGCGGCATTCTCTTGAAAACGCTCAACCTCTCGATCTGTTTCATCATGTCCTTGGCCGTTTGGCCATGGTCAATCAGTGACGCGGCTGAACGCAACATTATTTTTATCATCACCGATGACGAAAGTCCGACTTTGGGCTGCTATGGCGATCAGGTTGCTCGCACTCCCGCAATCGATGCGGTTGCGGCCGATGGCATGGTGTTCCGCAGTGCATTTGCGACGACGGCTTCGTGCAGTGCTTCAAGGTCAGTCGTCATGAGCGGATTGCATAATCATCGCAATGGTCAGTTTGGGCACGAGCATCACTATCACAAGTTTGCGTCTTTTCATGATGTCGCCAAGCTTTCGCTTCCGCGCGTCCTAGCGAAATCTGGTTATCGCACAGCTCGTATTGGAAAGTACCATGTTGCCCCCGAAGTCGTTTATCACTACGAGGAAGTGATTCCAGGCAACGGCCGTAACGCAGTTCAAATGGCTGAGGCCGTCGAAGGTTTCATCGCTCGAGAAGATGATCAACCGTTCTTTCTTTACTTCGCGACGTCGGATCCACATCGTAGCGGCAATGTTGATAAGAGTTCTCCCCTCGAACTCAAGCCGAACCTGTTTGGCAACAAAGCGAACCGCCAGAGCTTTCCCGGCGTCTCGGAGGAGTTTTTCGATCCCGGTGAAGTCGTTGTCCCTCCGTTTCTTCCAGACACACCCGAAACAAGGTCCGAGCTAGCCCAATACTACCAGTCTTGCAGTCGAATCGACGATGGAGTGGCGAAGTTGGTCGAACTCCTCAAGAAGCATGGGCTCTACGACAAAACACTGATCGCGTTCACGTCGGATCACGGGATGGCCTTCAGTGGTGGCAAGACCACGGTGTACGAAGGCGGTCTCCGGGTCCCCATGGTGGTTCGTGATCCTTATGCCCCATCGGAAGCTCGTGGCGTTGAATGCAACGCATTGATTAGCCACGTGGACATCACACCATCACTTCTTGATTTTGCTGGTGGCCTAGACGCCCGTTCCAACTCACCGAGTGATCCCATTGATCTCAAGGAGCTATGGGAAACCAGTGAGCAGAAACCTAATCTGAACCACAACGGGAATCGGCCGTTTACGGCTTACCACGGCAAGTCTTGGTTCCCGCTATTATCAGACCCGAGCTTGGACCATCAGAAGGAGATATTTGCGTCTCACACATTTCATGAGATTCAGATGTATTACCCAATGCGTGTTATACGCGATGCCAAGTACAAATTGATCTGGAACATCGCTTATCCACTACCCTATCCATTTGCGAGTGATCTTTGGGCGGCCAGTAGTTGGCAGGCACAATGGAAGAAGGGACAAGACGCCGAGTATGGGAACATGACCGTGGGACGTTATGTCCAGCGACCAAAATTTGAACTCTACGATATCGACTCAGATCCGAATGAAACGACCAATCTTGCCGATAGTCCAGGTCATGCTGGCGTATTGACGGAGTACCAAGCGAAGCTCAAGGCAATGCAAAAGCGTCTCGACGACCCCTGGATCATGAAGTGGGACTACGAATGATGTTTGGGTCGTCAATCCGATTCGATTGATCCTTTGATTCGGTGCGGAGTTGGCTCTTCCATACCCACCACCAGAGACCCAGCATCGCTGTCGTCATCATTCCCAAAGCGGCCAACGTCTCGATGAGCAGAGTTTTCTGCATCGATTGAACAGGTGAGAGAACATTATCGAGACGGTACTGAACCAGGATCAAGAGGTCCGCCTGGTTTGATGATGTCGAGCTGGCATTGACGCCAGGTAGCTGGACGGGCTGGATCGCTGCGAGCCAGCCGCCGGCATAGTCCTTGCCCCCCGCTGTTTCTCCAAGTGGGTCCTGGTAGATCACATCACCGCCTCCCGAAAGCTGGTCCATCGTGTTAGCATCGATCTGGAATGGTTGAGTTGCTAATGATTTGGAGCTCGACCTTGTTTCGATTGCGTTTGCGTCTTGTTTATCGGCAGAAGCCTGGGGATCGGCTTCTATCGATGGTTGCATCAGTGGATGCTGGAGGATCGTTCCTCGCTGGTCGCCAGGTCGTGCTTCAACAAGAACCGCCAAGTGGTCTCGAATGCTGTCAGCACGAAGCAATTGCAGGTCTGACAAGTTGATCGTGATGACGAGCAGTGCGTCCGGCGAACGATCTTCTCCGTCAGGCTCGAGGAACACTGGCGTGCTAACGGCGACCTTCCACAGGCCCGTTGCCGTTGACGGAAAGGCGGCTGACAAAAGCGTCGACTCGATCGGTTGCGTGCTTCCAATTTCCAGCTGCTTTGAATTAAGGTCGACTTTGCCGCCGTGGAAATACGTTCGGTAGGCGTAGTTTCGGCCCGTGGAGTCGTTGGCTCTTTCGACGACTCGATCGTAGGCAATCGATAGGATGGTTCCTACCGAGTCAGTCACGAAGATTGTCGAAACTCGAGGCGGTTGGTCGGTAGTTGGGCCGTCCGAATAACTTGAGAGACGTTGTGTAAGATAGTCTCGAAGCCGTCGCTGCAACGCGGAGTCGATGATCTTCTCTCGGTGTGTGGACGTCGATTGTGTCGCCGAGGGTGTGCCCATGGATTGGATCGAAGTGAGAGCGTCACTTAGTTCGGCATCGTTGAGGATGGCCCCAATCATCGATCGAAGTTCTTCCGTTCCCGACTCCTCAACGGCAACGTCGTAGTAGCGCCGGATCTCACTCTGAAGGGAGATGGCCGCGTAGCTGGCAGCAAGTTGATTGCTTTGCCTGGCCTCTCGTTTAAGTGCTTGCTGCGTACGTTCGCTCGTCGAACGAATCGTTCGGAGACCGTACGCGCCCGTCACCAGGAGAATCAACAAGGGGCCAACAATGCCCAATAGCCAAAGTGGCCGACGTCGCCGGATTTCTTCTCTACGCTCCAGGTCTTGCAGCATTTGGTGAACGGTTCGGTATCTCTGTTGAGGATCGATGCTCAAGGCCCGATCGATTATTTGTGACAGAGGCCGATCGATACTGCGGTTCTGGCGATGTCCGTCAAGCGGTTCAGAGTTTTGAACAACCTCGCGGTAGCGCAGTAAGCGGTCCGCAAGGGAAATCGATGTGTCGAGCCGAGCGGCAAGCGTTTCGTCGCGATGCGGAGCCACGCCGGTGAGCATGCGATACAAGATCGCACCCGCTGCGTAGACGTCCCACGATGTTTGCGGCACCGCCTCAAGGTCAGCCTGTTCGGGCGCCATGTAGAAAAGCGTGCCCAAAGCGGGTTTCTGTTCGTTGGAAAGACGACTTTGCCCAAAGTCCGCAAGCCGAATTCCCCCGTCTTCATCAAGCAAGACGTTGGCGGGCTTCAAGTCGCAATGCAGCACTCCTTTGTCGTGGCAGTGTCGCAGTGCGATGCAAATCTCCGTGAAAAGCTGGACGGCTTGGCCAACCGGGATTTGTTTT